>CAYXNU010000052.1:0-10251 GCA_964466485.1 uncultured Ruminococcus sp. | reverse complement strand
TTATGTAATAGATATCAACCTATAAAGTGCAATATAGGTTAGTTTCCCATGCGGGTATGTATAGTTGTTTCCTAACGTAAAACTTTAGGTTAGGGTTAAGGGCTTTAATCTGTAGAGGTATAGCGAAAATATCCTCATTGCGGTGGTATAGCGATATAGCCAACTTTGCACCATTACGGATAATCTTTTCGCAACCTATGATAGCTTGTCTTTCTGCACCCTCAACATCCATTTTAACGAAAGTAGGTAAAGTTTCAAACTCATTAAATAGGCTGTCTACTGGAACGGCTTGAACCTCTCTAACCTTTTTAAGGGCATTCTCTTGAACGGTAGACATTCTACCCGCCCCACTAGAAAATAGCAAAGTTTCTTTTTTGTCCCATGATGCATAGTTGTATATGCTAAGGTTTTCAATGATAGATGTATTTCTAGTCAACCTACGGAAGTTTTTAATGTTAGGTTCTAGACCTACTATTCTAGTATACTTGTAGTTTACAGTTTCTAAAAATTCCAAAATGGTGTCGCCATTGTAAGCCCCTAAATCTAGGTAAGTTTCGTCGTTGGATAGCTTTATAATATCCGTAAAGACTTCTTCTCTAGTAGCTGTGGAATCCAGTAGATACTCTATTTTGCCACTTAACCTAAAGTTTATTACATCAGCGAAAGTTTGTCTAGACTTCTCATCCGCTAACATATCATAGACGGTTTGTAATTCTGTTTCGTGTTCTTTGCAATATTCCAAAGTAAATAGAGTGCCATCCACTACCACGGGAACATCTGGGGCATATAGTGTATGTTTTTTAGATAGTTCTACTATGTTGTTATACATAGGGTTTCTGCCCACAGCGAATGCTAAAACTATTACGAAGTCGTTGCAAATCGCCTCAACTTCTGAGAGTTTCATTACTTTAAAGCCCATGAATGAGTGTCCTCTTACGAAGTCGTCACTAGCGAAAATCCCAGCTATTTCTATGTTGTACTCTTTGAAAACGTTTAAAATTTTAACTGCACCGTCGCCCATACCGTATATGTATATAGGTCTAGATTCCTCTTTTAATACATCCCAACAGTTTTTATCCTCTTTAATAAATGGTAACATTTTCATAACTCCTTTTAATTTGCTTATAGTATTATTATATATCACTGCAAATTTAAAATCAAGATTTTCAATGTTTTTAGTTGCATATGCGTGTTTTTAATAGCTTTTGTTATTAAAAATTGTGTATTTTATATGTAGGCTATTTTGCACTAAAAAAAGACAAAAGCCCCCATTTAGTTTTCAACCAAACAGGAGCTATACACGGTGTCTTAAATATAAATATAGGTTATACTAATCGTTTAGTAGTTTTTCAGCAGTAGCGAGTTTTACACATATACAGAATAGTTCCATAGCCTTTTCAAGTTCGGCTACTGGTGGGTATGATGGTGCTATTCTAATGTTGCTATCTTTAGGGTCGTTGCCATATGGATATGTTGCACCTGCACCAGTTAATACTACACCTGCGTCCTTGCAAAGAGCAACTATTCTTTTAGCACAGCCGTCCACTGCATTGAATGATACGAAGTAACCGCCCTTAGGTTCTACCCATTCGCCAATACCTAGAGGAGCAATCTCTTTATTCAACCATGATAGTACACATTCAAACTTTGGCTTTAAGATTTCAGCGTGTTTTTTCATATGTTCTTTAACGCCATTGATATCGCCAAAGAATTTACAGTGTCTTAGTTGGTTTACCTTGTCGTAACCTATAGTAGCGATAGTCAACTTATTAGTAAACTCTTTCATATTGTTTTCGCTACAGGCAACAGCAGAGATTCCCGCACCAGCAAAAGTAACCTTAGAAGTAGAACCAAAGATATATACCATATCTTCTTTGCCGTTCTTTTTGCATTCGTCCATAATGTTTAGAATGCACTTAGGCTCGTCAACTAGGTGGTGTATGCAGTAAGCGTTATCCCAAAAGATTCTAAAATCTTGAGCCTTAGGGGATAGGTTAGCGAACCTCTTAACAGTTTCGTCGGAGTATGAAACACCCGATGGGTTGGCATACTGTGGAACACACCAAATACCCTTAACAGATTCGTCATTGTTTACTAAGTTTTCTACCATATCCATATCTGGACCGTCTTCAGTCATTGGGATGTTAATCATCTCTATACCGAACTGCTCAGTAATAGCAAAGTGTCTATCGTAACCCGGAACAGGACATAGGAACTTAACCTTATCTAGTTTGCACCATGGAGTAGAACCTAGCACACCAAAACAATAACTTCTAGCGATAGTATCATACATAGCCTTTAGACTAGCATTGCCATATACTAACACTTCATTTGGTGCAACCCCTAAAATATCGCCCATAAGTTTTCTAGCCTCAGGGATGCCCTCTAAACCGCCATAGTTACGAACGTCCACACCGTTGGAATCGTTTAGCACATCTTCACTAGATAGTGTATTTAACATAGGCATAGATAGGTCTAGTTGCTCATTAGAGGGCTTACCTCTAGCCATATTTAATTTAAGCCCTAAAGATTTAAAGGCATCGTATTCGTCTTGAACGGTATTTTTGAATGAGAGTAACTCCTCTTTCTGCATTTCTGAAAGCTTCATAAAATAAACTCCTCCTAAAATATCAACATAAGATTATTCTTCTTAAAAAATCACTATATATATAATATTACAAAACCAAACAAAATGCAAGTCTTTTTTTAAAATCTTGCAAATTTTTTTAAAATATTATATATGCTACATAAATTTTAGAATTATATACCATTGACAAATTCACATTTTCACCATACAATAGTAACTAGTAATACAACTATAAAGTATAAAGGAGTATGTTTATGGAAAATATTAACCTTTTTCAAGAGGGATACAATTTTGCTAGTAACCCCGAAAAAACTTTTGACGATATGCACAGCAAGTTTGAAAGTGTTCAAGGCGACGTTTCTGTTTTTATGTTAGGATACGCTTTCTATCTAATAGAAACCTCTAAGTACCTAGATGGTGCTAGTACTGAAAGCCTATCAGCTAAGCTAAACATTGGAATAGCCCAACAGTGCATAGATTCTGTAGCTACAGAAAAAAATCTTTCTAGTGAGGATACTATGGAATTATTCTCTAAACTACACGAAATGGCTTTAAACAGTTCTGTTGAAGATGTTTTCTATTCTGTAGTAGATAAATACTAATCTCGATTTTTCTAAGAATATCTATATACAATATGGAACGGCTTTAGGCTGTTCCAATTTTTATTAACTAAAGACACTTGATTTTATCATGTATAATAGTATATAATAGTATATGTGAAGTATAGATTAAAGTAAAATATGTTAAGTGAGGTTTTATTATGAGTTTAGTATACTGTTTAGAAGATGACGACGGCATTAGAGAGTTGATACTATGTGCCTTAAAATCAGGGGGATATGAAGTTATGGGGTTCGCTACTGCTAACGACTTTAAAGTGGCTATGAAGTCCAAACTGCCAAATATAGTACTCTTAGACGTTATGATACCCGATGAGGACGGCTTTAGCATATTAAAGAGCCTTAAAAAAAATACCAATACTCTAGATATTCCAGTTATTATGCTTACTGCCAAATCTAGTGAGATAGATAAAGTTAATGGTCTTGAACTGGGTGCAGATGACTACATTACCAAACCTTTTGGCATTATGGAACTGCTATCTAGAATTAAGGCTGTGCTTAGACGTTCCAACAAACCTTTAACCGTGGAAACTTCTGCATATAATGTTAACGGCTTAATAGTAGACACCGAAAAAAGAACCGTTATGTTTAATGACCACGAAATAACTTTAACCTTTAAAGAGTTTGAAATATTAGTATACCTTTTGAAAAATAGGGGCATAGCTGTATCTAGAGATAAGTTGATGTCTAAAGTGTGGGGCTTTGAGTATGAGGGTGAAAGTCGTACTGTAGATG
This sequence comes from uncultured Ruminococcus sp., assembly GCA_964466485.1. GTDB lineage: Bacteria > Bacillota > Clostridia > Oscillospirales > Ruminococcaceae > UBA5884. The sequence goes on along the minus strand of CAYXNU010000052.1, from coordinate 6,312 downwards.
TACATATTAAAACTCTTAGACAAAAACTAGAGGCACAAGGCTGTGAAAACCCTATAATAACTATAAGAGGTTTTGGTTACAAAATAAAATGACTTTTTTAGGAATGGTTGTGCTACTATTCCTATTTTTGTATAAAAACCCAACTTGTACTAGGTCTTTTAAACAATTAAATTTAAGAATGTTTATACTAATTGAGTGAATAATATTTTTTTGCTAACAGATTATTGCAATTTCTAAAAAGTTCTTAAATTTATAGTTGCAAAAAATAGTTTGATATGGTATAATAGTAAGAGATAATTATTCTCTATAAAAAAACTTACGAATAATATATTAAATTGAAACTAAAGGGCGGATAATTAATATGAATTTTGAAATAAAAGATGGCGTTCTTGAAAAACAACTTGATGATAGCAATCAGGAAAAAGTAGTTATCCCTGATAATGTTACCGCTATAGGAAGTGGTGCTTTTAGTAGTTGCTCTTCTATTACCACAATAAAGATTCCAGAGAGTGTAGTTGCCATTGGTGACCGTGCTTTTGAAGATTGTGATAACTTAATGGCTGTTAATTCTACTAATGGTAATAAGATGGCTAAGTTAGCCCTTATTTTAAGAAAATTATTCTCTAAAAATAAGAACAGTGCGGTGCTTTCAAAAAATATTACATCTATTGGAAAGATGGCTTTTTCGGGATGTGTATATTTGGATGCAATAGACGTTGATAAGAAAAATCAAGAATATACTACTATTGATGGCGTTCTATACGATAGAGATGTTAAAACTCTATTAATATGCCCTAGTGGTAAAAAGTCGGTTACTATCCCAGATACTGTTACTTCTATTGGAGATTACGCTTTCTATGGCTGTATGCGTCTATCAGAGATTAAGTTCCCTAGTGGCTTAGAGTCTATTGGAGATTTTGCTTTCTATGAGTGCATTGGTCTTACATCGGTTGTAATGCCAGACGGTGTTGAAAGAATAGGAAAGAGAGCTTTTAACTGCTGTACTAACTTAAAAAACATTAAGATTCCTTTTAGTGTCTTTGAAGTTGGTGAAGATGCTTTCCAAAATACCCCTTGGATAGACGAAAATCGTGAAACTTTTTTAATCATCGGAAACGGAATATTGTTGCAATATCGTGGATATGACGAAGTGGTTGAGTTGCCTAGAACTATTAAGGCTATTGGTAGACGTGCTATGGAGTATTGTGGAATACCTAAAAAGATAGTACTTCCTACCAGTGTTAAGGTTATTCAAGATGGTGCTTTTATAGGTTGCCACAGCCTAGAAGAAGTCGTTATACCAAATAGCGTTACTTTTATCGGCGATAAGGCTTTTCGTGATTGCACTAGCCTTGCATCTATAGCAATACCAGAGAGTGTAACTCATGTAGGTGCGTGGGCTTTCTACAACTGTTCTAACCTTAGAAAAGTTACCTTTATGGGAGAAACTAACGATTTGGGTGATAATATATTTGCTTATTGCACTAGTCTAACTAGCATTACTTTACCACCTAATTTAGATAAGGTCGGTTTTTATGCGTTTGGTGGTTGCAGAAACCTTTCAAACATTCGTTTGCCTAAAACTATCAAAAAGATTTGTTCGATGGCTTTTGCACATTGCGGTTACATGAGCGAAATAGTGTTGCCTACAGGTTTAGAAGAAATCGAAAGCATGGCTTTTGCACACTGTCTTAACCTTAAAGATGTGAATATCCCAGAAACAGTAAAAGTTATAGGCGAAAATGCTTTTCAAGATTGTGATTACATTCCCGAACTTGTAAAAGACACCATTAAGAAAAAGACTAAAGTATAATCTTGCATAAAGGAGTTTTTGGTTTATGATACACTGTGCTAACTGCGGAAAAGATTTTGCGGATAGTTTTAAGATATGTCCATATTGCAACACACCAGTTGTTGTTGAAGAAATGAGCGACACTGCCCATGTTATGAGTGCCGTTAAAGAAATCTATGCTACATACGGCATAGAAACTATTAGAAATAAGCAAAGGTTTATTTCTATATTGAGAGATTATATCCCAGAGTATGAAAAGGAAATGCGTCTATTGATTACTGCAATAGATAACAATGTTATAGATAGTCTTTCTAGAGATAACAGCGATGTGGAAGCATCAATCGCCAAAGCTAAGGATTTTATGGAAAACGATATGTTCCTATCCAAAACGGCTATTGAGTTTATTATTCAAGTTGTGGCATATATGTTTGGTTGGGATTATACACCACCTACAGAAGATGTGTCGCAACCTGTTCCACAGCCTGTTGTCGATACTCAAGAAGTTTCCACTGCTACTAACAATAGTAAGAAAACTAAATCCGATAGCGATACTGCCGACTCCGATAGTAAACAGAGCGTCCATATGGAAAGCAAAGTGTTTACTTCGGCAGAAGCTAGTAAATACAGATTCAAAGCTAATGTTGAAATCCCAGAGGGTTACAACGCTATAAAGGGTTTCTCTTTCGATGAGTTTAACCTTTTAAAAACCGTTTCTATACCCGAGGGCGTAATTGCCATTGGTGAGTATGCTTTTTCAAACTGTACAAGATTAACTACTGTTACTTTGCCTAGTACTTTAAGATTTTTAAAAACATCTGCATTTGAGTCTTGTGTTAAGTTGACTTCAATAAAGATTCCTAAAGGTGTAGTATCTATTGAAGATGGAACTTTCCAATTCTGTGAAAGACTAGAAACTGTTGAGATTCCTGACACTGTTGGTAGTATAGGTGCATCGGCATTTTCTTGTTGTGATAGCCTAAAAGATATATTTATCCCAGATAGTGTTAAATATATCGGCGAGGGAGTTTTTGAGTACTGCCCCGATATAGTAGTTAAGTGTTATGAATACTCTTATGTTCATAAGTATTGTCAATCTGCTGGTATTAATTTTTCTATAATCCAACGAGATTAAACACTACTATTATTTATTATATTAAAATTTTAATAAAAGGTGTGATATTGTGATTGAATTAAAAAGCGGAGATGTTATAGAGCTTGAATATGGTACTTCTGTAAAAGTTATAAAAGAACTCGGTAGCGGTGGACAAGGTATTGTTTACCTAGTAGAAATGCACGATAAGAAGTATGCTCTAAAATGGTATGATGTTGACAAGATACACAACCTTAATGCTTTTAAAAAGAACATAGCCTCCAACATTAAAGATGGCTCTCCTAGTGATAAGTTCCTTTGGCCTATGTATATGACTAAGGCTCGTCAAGATAATAGTTTCGGTTACGTTATGGATTTAAAGCCCGAGGGCTACGACTCATTTGTAGATATACTAAATATGTATAAAATTTCTACAGACCGTGCTACTGGTAGGGCTATAAAGACTACTGTTCAGTTTAAGAGCCTATATGCTTTGGTTAATTCTGCGATTAACATTATAAATGCTTTTAGGCAGTTACATAGAGCAGGTAAAAGCTATCAAGACTTGAATGATGGTGGTTTCTTTATAGATACTACTACCGGTGACGTTTTGGTCTGTGACTGCGATAACATTGCCCCAGAGGGCTATAACTTCGGTATAGGCGGTAAACCAGGTTACATGGCTCCTGAAGTTGTTAGAGGTCTTGCTAAACCTGACGTGCAAACCGACAAGTATTCTTTAGGTGTTGTGCTATTTAAACTATTGTTTAGGGGTGACCCTCTTGAGGGTGAAAAAGTAGTTAAGAGTGTATGTTTAACTGAAGAAGCTGAACTACTACACTATGGCAAAGATGCTGTATTTATCTACGACCCTAACGACCAATCTAATAGACCTGTTAGGGGTGTTCACGACAACGTTATTAAACTTTGGAATCTATACCCACAGTATATTAGAGATTGTTTTACAAAGCTATTTACAGAGGGCATTAAGAACCCCAACAGACGACCTATTGAGAATGAATGGCAAAGACTATTCGTGCGTTTAAGAGCAGAAATCTTACCTTGCCAGTGCGGAAGAACTACTTATGCATCAGTATTTAAAAGATTGCCAAACGGCAACTTTAGTTGCACTAAGTGTGAATCCGAATTCTTTGCTTTACATTTCGATGCCGTAAACTATGATATTCCTATTTACGAGGGTTGTAAATTATATGAATGCGATACTGTAAGACTATCCGATGACTTTAACAAGGTTACAGGAGAAGTTATAGAAAATAAGATTCATAGGGGTGTATTTGGTATAAAGAACCTATCCGATAAGGTTTGGAAAGCTAAAATGCCTAATGGTGAATTTAAGGATATCAATCCAAATGGTGGTTTCCCTATTTGGAACGGTTTGGAAATAGACTTTGGCGATGTAACTGCCAGAATCTTGAATAGTAGCAATATTAACTAATGTCGGCATATGTACATATGTAAAACTATAATTATATAAAGGAGATATTTTGATGAGCGATTTTCTTAATAATCAAAATTATTTTGATGATGACGACCCACTAAATTCTACGGGCGTTTCTAAAAGAAGTCTTGTACTTTTTTTCCTAATCGATGTTTCAGGCTCTATGAAAGGTACTAAGATTGGTGAACTTAACACCGCTATGGAAGAACTAATCCCAGAGATTAGAAGAATTGGTGAAGCTGATACTGACGTTAAAATAGCAGTATTAAGATTCTCTACTGGTTGTAGCTGGATGTATTCCGAGCCTATCTCTATTGAAGAATTTGAATGGAGCAGACTTACTGCTAATGGTATTACCGATATGGGTGCGGCATTTACTGAACTTTCTGTTAAAATGTCACGTTCCAACTTCCTTAACTCTCCATCTCTATCTTTTGCACCAGTAATATTCCTTATGACTGATGGATATCCTACTGATGATTACAAGCTAGGTCTTAAAAAGTTAAATGCTAATACATGGTATAAGTACGCTCTTAAGGTTGCTTTAGGTATCGGTAAAGAGGCTAATGACGGTATGTTAGCTGAATTCACTGAAAGCCCTGATACTGTTGTACACGCTTATTCTGGTGTTCAACTTGCCAACTTAATTAAAAAGGTAGCTGTTACATCTTCTCAAATAGGTAGTAAGAGTATGACCCTTACAGATAACGGCTCTAATGGTGAACTTACCGCTCAAGACGTTGCTAGTAGAAAACAACAAGAACTCGGCAAACAGATTAAAGATATCGCTAAGAATGACGAGTTTAACGACGTTTTTGATGCAGGTTGGTAAACTGCAGTGCTTATAGGGTAGTTAAAAATATACATGAGTTATCGTGCCATGGCAGTTGGTTTGTAAATAGTCATGGCACTGTATAGAAAATTATTACGAAAGGGGTAAGCTACTCAAGAGGTATTACCGCTCTTATGGGTGGCAGAAATTTTTATGTGGATTTGTAATATTAACAAACAACTTATAAATATCGAAAAAGTTGGATGTCTTAGTATTTTAAAAGGCAAAAACTATTACGACGACAACGCTGTACTCCAAACTTACTACTACATATGTGCAGATGGCAATAAGATTATTAAAACTGCTAACGAAAGCGATGTTTTAGACGAATTTAATAACATCCAAAATTCAATTAGTAGTGGTAAAACCCTTTACATTGCTAATGGCTTAGCTTTGAACGAGGATGAGCATGGCAGTCTTATAGATTAGTAGCTTATGGTATTAATCAACTTTTTTGAAAGGAGGTTTAAGATTTTTGTTTAAAGGTATGAACGTTACTGTCAAGGGTAGAAGTCACGAGGAGAACGGAACTGTTTGTCAAGATAGTTCTAGTCATAGCGTGTATCCAAACTATTCCGTTTGCGTGGTGGCTGATGGTCACGGCAGTAAAAAACACTTTAGGAGTGATGTAGGTTCTAAGTATGCAGTGCAATCTTCTTTAGAGGCTATCGCAGATTTTTTAACAGATTTTGATACTTTCTGTAAAATCTTTAAGGACTCTCCTGAAAAGATTATCAAAATGATGCAGAAAAATATCATCTCTAGATGGAATGATAAAATCTATGAACACTACCAAACTACTCCCATTACTGATAAAGAAAAATCGCCTTTTACAGACGACGAATTTAAAAGTATTAAGATGGAGTCTTACTATGGTACTACTTTAATAGTAGGCGTTATGTGTAGCGACTTCTCATTTGGTTTGCAATTGGGTGATGGTAGCTTAGTAGTCGTTAATGAAATAGGAGAGGTTGAAATGCCTATCGTTGACGATGAAACTCATCCCGCCAACGTAACTGCGTCTATGTGTAACTCTAATGCTATTGAACTTTTTGACAGCTTTTACACATTTACTCGCCCTACAGGTATATTGGTTTCTACTGATGGTCTTTACACTTCCTTTAATAGCAGACAGAGTT
>CAYXNU010000051.1:0-10309 GCA_964466485.1 uncultured Ruminococcus sp. | reverse complement strand
TATAAACCTCTGTCTTAGTGGCAAAGGGAGGGAATAAAATGGCAGAAGTTCGTGTTGGCAAAAACGAATCCTTAGATAATGCTCTTAAAAAGTTTAAGAGAGCTTGTGCTAAAGATGGTGTTATTGCTGAAGTTCGTAAAAGAGAACATTACGAAAAGCCCTCAGTAAAGCGTAAAAAGAAGTCTGAGGCTGCTCGTAAACGTAAGTATTAATATGGTCTATATTTACGTTTTGTGTTAAGTGAGCGTAAGTATTAATATTATTAATATGTCACGTCTATTTGGGCGTGTGAGTTAAAATAAGATGGTATTTTAGCTAGTAAAGACGGGCATAACGTGTCCGTCTTTTCGTTTTTATCGGTCGAAAGGATATTTTAATATGTTATTCAAACCGACTATAGCTTTGCAAACAGTATGCGATATATCTATGGATATTTTGAACGAATTTAACGTTAAGGCTCTTATCCTAGATATTGACAATACTCTAACTACTCATGACAACCCCAACGTAAAACCTGAGGTCTTACAGTGGTTGGATACTATGAAAAACCACGGCATTAAGCTGTTGATAGTTTCCAACAACTACCCCGAAAGAGTAGAACCGTTTGCTAATAAGTTGGGTATAGGTTTCGTCGCAAGAGGACAAAAACCCCTACCGAAAGGCTTTTCGGAGGCTTGTAAGCGTTTGAACGTCCCTAAAGAGAATATCTGTGCTGTGGGCGACCAAATCTTTACAGACATTCTAGGGGCTAACCTAAAGGGCATTAAGAGTATATTCGTGTTCCCTATAGAGTACGAAACTACTACATTCTTTAAGGTTAAAAGAACTCTTGAAAAACCACTACTACCCAAAAAGTTATACAAGAGATAGATATATAAAGGAGCGTATTCCTTATGGATAAAATTTTGATAATACACGGTCCAAACTTAAACCTATTAGGCGAGAGAGAACCTAACGTTTATGGTAATCAATCTTACGATGCCCTAAACGATATGATAACCTCATACGTTAAAAACCTAGGCTATGACTGCGAAATATTTCAGTCGAACCACGAGGGGGCTATTATAGATAGGCTACACCAAGCTAGGCTAGATAGCGTAGGAGTAGTCTTGAATGCGGGGGCTTACACACACTATAGCTATGCTATCCGTGATGCTATTGCTACTATTAGGATTCCTGTTGTAGAGGTACATATTAGCAATGTACATACCCGTGAGGAGTTTAGGCACAACTCTGTAATATCGCCAGTGTGCAAGGGTACTATTGCAGGTTTTGGTAGAAATAGTTACCTATTGGGTGTGCAAGGCTTAGTAGGTATTTTAGGGGATGCTAAAAATGACTAATATTCAAAGATTGATGCAAAGTATCCCAAAGGGTTCGGATTGTGCTATAATAACTTCCGATGTCAATAGAAGATACTTTAGCGGTATGAAATCTTCGGCGGGTACTGTACTTTGCTTTAAAGATAAGGCTTACTTAATCATAGACTTTAGGTACATAGAAAAGGCTAGAAAGTCTGTGACGGATTGTGAAGTACTCTTACAAGAAAAGAGTTTAACTAAACAGGTTTTAGAACTTCTAAAGCTACACAATGCTAAGAGGGTTTCTGTGGAGTCCCATTGCATGACTTTGGAAACTTTTAAACAGTATAAGAAATCCTTAGAGGGTATAGAGTTCGACAGCTCTAACGCTCTAAGCAAGGCTATTTTCGATATTAGAACTGTTAAGTCTGCTAGTGAGGTTGAAAAGATTAAACAGGCTCAAGCCATCGCTGACGATACTTTTAAGCACATACTAGACTTTATAAAAGTAGGTGTCACTGAAAGAGATATCGCACTAGAAATGGACTACTATATGCTTAAACATGGTGCAGAGGCTATATCTTTTGATACCATAGCTTTGGCAGGTAAGAACACTTCTATGCCACACGGTGTGCCATCCGACTATGCTGTGCAGAGCGGAGATTTCGTGCTAATGGATTTCGGTGCAGTAGTAGAGGGATATCACAGCGATATGACTAGAACTATCTGTGTTGGTACTCCTACACCTAAGATGAGAGAAGTATACAACGTGGTTTTAAACGCTCAAACTGTAGCTTTAGACAACGTTAAAGTTGATATGTTGGGCAATGTAGGTGATAGCTTAGCTAGAAAGATTATCCAAAATAGTGGCTATGGCGAATACTTTGGACACTCTTTGGGGCATGGTGTGGGTATGGAAATTCACGAGTACCCTTTGATGTCGCCTAGTTGCAAAGACCCCCTACCTAATGGCTCTGTAGTCACTGTAGAACCGGGTATATATCTACCGGATGAGTTCGGGGTTAGAATAGAGGATTTTATATATATAAATGGCAATACCATAGAGAATTTGAGCAACAGCCCAAAAAGTTTGATATGCCTATAAAAATTTTGTTTTTTCTATTGCCAAAAACGCAATTTTGGTGTAAAATAGAGTATAATAACCATGTTGGTTAAAGAAGAATATAAAGACGTTTTTAACGTCATGAATGTTTTATTTATGGAGGTATTTATTTATGATTTCAGCAGGTGATTTCAGAAACGGTGTTACTTTTGAAATGGATGGTAACGTAGTACAAGTAGTTGAGTTTCAACACGTTAAACCTGGTAAGGGTGCAGCTTTCGTTAGAACTAAGATAAAGAACGTTATTACTGGTTCTGTAGTTGAAACTTCTTTCAACCCAACTGCTAAGTTCCCAACTGCTTATGTTGAAAGAAAAGATATGCAATACAGCTACAACGATGGCGACCTTTATTACTTTATGGATATGGAAAGCTATGAAATGCTACCAGTAAACGCTTCCGCTCTAGGCGATAGCTTTAGATTCGTTAAGGAAGAAATGGTATGTAAGATTCTATCCTATAAGGGTAAGGTTTTTGGTGTTGAACCACCTTTCTTTGTAGAACTAAAGGTTACTCAAACTGACCCTGGCTTTAAGGGCGATACTGCTACTAATGCTACTAAACCAGCTACTCTTGAAACTGGTGCAGAAGTTAGAGTTCCTTTATTTATCGATGAGGGCGAAGTTATCCAAATCGATACTAGAACTGGCGAATATATGTCTAGAGCATAAGTTTGTGTGTACACATTTTTAAAATATTACGAAAGGGGTAAGCTACTATAAGTAGCAGTGTTCTATATGAAACTTACTGAAAAAATGTCCTATCTTAAAGGTTATGTCGATGCTACAGATGTTAATAAAGATTCCAAAGAATGGCAAGTAATATCTAAGATGACTGAACTTATGGATGAGATGGTCGTTTATATCGAGGATTTACAAAATCAAGTAGATGAACTTAGCGAACTATGCGAAATCCTTGACGAGGATTTAGGCGAAGTCGAAGAAGAAGTTTTCAACGTCGATTTGGACGATAATGATAGTCTTGATGAGGACGACGAAGAAGATTACGACTTTGAAGACGATTTCGACGACGAAGACCAACTATATGAAGCTACTTGTCCTACCTGTGGCAGAACCATCGTTTTAGATGAGTCTATGCTCGAAGAAGGCGGTGTAGAATGCCCTTGTGGTGAAAGTCTTGAGTTTGATTTTGAAAGCCTTGACGAAGAAGACGACAGCGAACTTGAGGACGGAGTCCTTGACAACGCTTTGGATATCGAAATGCTTGAGGATTTAGAAGAACTAAACTCCCTAGATGGCGACGATTCTAATAAATAAGAATAATCTTTTAAGGAACGGTTATTGCCGTTCCTTTTTTTTTATTTAATTTCCAATCCGATATATTAAAAAAAATTTTAGAATGGTGTTGACATTTATATATTTTTAGAGTATAATATTATCATTAACATATCAAGAGAGGCTGAGAAAACAGGTTCTATGACGCCCAGCAACCTAACTATGAAAGTATCATAGAAAAGGTGCTAACTCCTGCGGATAAATCCGAAAGATATGTATAGTTTTCTAAAAAAAATTATGCGTTTCGGATACTGATTTCGAAACGCTTTTGTTGTGTATTCTCAATCATAGAAAGGAATTGTAATATATGGAAAGAAAATTATTTACTTCTGAATCCGTTACTGAGGGACATCCCGATAAGATTTGTGACCAAATTTCAGATGCTATTTTAGATGCTATTTTGGAAAAAGATAGTCAAGCTCGTGTAGCTTGTGAAACTTGTACCACTACTGGTATGGTTATGTGTATGGGTGAAATATCCACTAAAGCTTATGTAGATATCCCCTCTATAGTTAGAGATGTTGTTACAGATATCGGCTACGATAGAGCAAAGTATGGTTTCGACGGTCATACTTGTTCAGTGCTAACCGCTATAGATGAACAATCTAGAGATATCGCTATGGGTGTAGATGAGGCTCAAGAACACAAGACTGGCAACTGCACTGACGAAAATATCACTGGTGCAGGTGACCAAGGTATTATGTTTGGTTTCGCTTGTAATGAAACCCCCGAACTAATGCCTATGCCTATATCATTAGCACACAAGTTAGCTAAGAAGTTGACAGAAGTTAGAAAAGATGGTACTCTTAGATATCTACGTCCAGATGGTAAAACTCAAGTTACTATAGAGTATGACGAAAACAACAAGCCCGTTAGAGTGGATACTATAGTAATATCTTCTCAACACGCCCCCGAAATAACTACAGAACAGATTAGAAAAGATATTATTGAGTATGTAATTAAGCCTGTTATATCTGCTGACTTAATGGACGAAAATACTATCATATATGTAAACCCTACTGGTAGGTTTGTAATAGGTGGCCCTCAAGGGGATAGCGGTCTTACTGGTAGAAAGATTATAGTAGATACTTACGGCGGATATTCACGTCATGGTGGCGGTGCGTTCTCTGGTAAAGACCCTACTAAGGTAGACCGTTCTGCTACTTACATGGCTAGATATGTCGCTAAGAATATCGTTGCTAGTGGTGTAGCTGACAAGTGCGAAGTTCAGTTTGCGTATGCTATAGGTGTAGCTAAGCCTGTATCCGTACTAGTAGATACTTTCGGTACTGGTAAAGTTTCCGATGACGAAATAGCTAAGGTTGTTAAAAAGCTTTTCGACTTAAGACCAGCATCCATTATTAAAACGCTAGACTTAAGAAAACCTCAATACAGAAAACTTGCTAGTTACGGTCACATGGGCAGAGAAGACCTCGGTGTCGCATGGGAAAAGACTAACATGGCTGAAACCATTAAGAAAGAGTTAGGACTTTAATAGACTGCATGGAACGTCCAAATGGGCGTTCCGCTTTTTTTAAAATAATAATAAAATATTGAATATCAAATATTTTTTTCATGGAATTAATAAATAAAAAAATCGTAATGGCGTTTTGATATATAAAAAAAACGGAACGGCGAATCGCCGTTCCCTACAGATTTATTCAGTAATTTCTTCTTCTACTTCTTCCACTTCTACTTCTGTGTCGGTATCAGTATCAGTTTTTTTGTTCTTCTTTTTTCTAGGTTTTGGGGAAAGATTGTATTGCTCTAAGTCTGCATCTAGGCTGTACTTGTTTTGCATTGCTGAAACGCTTTCGAGCATTTTGTTTCTTAAGCTTTCGGGCTTGAGGATTTCCACATAGTCGCCGTACTGTAAAGCCCAGTAGTACATAGCATTAGTATTTACGTCCACGCTAATGATGTACTCATCTTCGAGTTTTTTGCGGATTTTAAAGTCTGTGCCAAACCAATCCACTATATCGTCAAGGCGAGATTTATCGACTTTAAAGAAAACCTTTTCGGACTTACCGCTAAACATATAGATATGTTCTGCCATGTGTTTAGGCAAGTTCAAGCCTTTTTCAAGACCCTCTACTTTTTTCATAGGTTTAACTTTAGAGTTTCTAACTATCTTAATATCGCTAATCTTATCCAACCTGTAGTAAGATGCACCATCGTACTTATCGACGTTGCCTATTACATAGTATCTTCCATTAGATGCAACCATTTGGTATGGGTTAAAGAGAGTCTTTTGGGACTTCCTAGGGCAAAGCTTTTTATTTTCGCCATACTTGTTGTAGATAAACATAACTTGATTACCGTTTTCGATAGCCTCGTCAAGAAGTTCTATATTGTAGAAAAACTGTTTGTTGTCGGTATGTTCTAAAGCGTTCAAGTTAGCGACGTGTTTAACCTTTAAAGAGAAGTACTGGCTAGATAGCTTTTGCAACTTTTCTATTAAGTCTTTAGCTTGACTAGTAGGTATATTTCTAGAGAATAGAACGCTATCTATTAGTAGACGAAGTTCGCTATCGTCGAACTCACGTTCTCTAAGGAAGTATCCGTTTTGCCTAACTATATCGTAGCCAAACTCAACCAACCTGCTAATGTTTACAGATATAGCTTTTCTTTCGGTATCGACATCAAAGTCTTTCTTGATATAGTTTATAATATCTTGTTGTTTTAAGTGATGGTCTGCATCAGAATACTTTTTTAAAACCTCTAATATGTACACATTAATCATCTTTTTAGGGTTTCTTTTTAAATTGTTTTCATCTTCCATAAAAAAAATCTCCTTATCTTGTGTAGTCAGTGTAGTATTAATAATAAATACTCTAAACTAATTATACCATCATTTCAATATAATTTCAACCAAAAAAGCACAACTTCTAAAAAAAAATATGCAGAACAGCGAAATAGATAGCTCATGTAAAGGCGTTCTATTTTAATAAACCTATGCATAGTATGTATTATAGACTATAATAATTATTTTTTGAAAGGACAAACTTTAAAAATGAAAAAATATGTTATATTGTTAATAGTGTGTGTATCGCTGTGTTGCGTAATCTTTACAGTAAAGAATAACTATCAAAGTAGTAAGCCCACACAGAATCAAGCACAGGAGAGTGCATCTATAGGGGATGATATTCTAATGTTTGAGTCCCAAACCGCTACAGAAGATATATCCTTGCCTATTACTGACACTGACACTACTACCGCTACCACCACAGAAGATAATTCTAGTAGCTATTCCGCACTGAACTTTGACACCCCTAAAGCCATGTGGTTCGCCTTTATGGACTACCAGTCCATACTACTAGATAAGTCCGAGGAGGAGTTTAGAAACGCTATAGAACAACGTTTCGAGAACGCTAAAACTTTAGGAATAAATACCCTATATGTACACGTTCGCTCCCATGGGGATAGCTACTATATTTCAAGTATCTTTCCAAAGGGCAAGTACTACAATTCCGACTTTGACCCTTTGCAAATTATGGTGGATGTTGCCCACGAAAAAGGACTATCCATACACGCATGGATAAACCCTATGCGTTGCATGGATACCGAACTTATGGAAAGCCAATCTAGTGACTACATACTCAAAGACTGGACGGAACAGTACAACGGCACTTACATTAATGAGTGTAACGGCTACTGGTATCTAAACCCATACTACAGCGAAGTGCGTCAGCTTATATGCGACGGTGTTGCAGAAATAGTTAATAACTATCAAGTGGATGGCATACACATAGACGATTACTTCTATCCCACTACTGACGAAACTTTCGACAGAACTTGTTTCGCTGACAGCAACCAATCCGACCTGTTACAGTTTAGGCGTGACAACGTATCTAAAATGGTTAAGCAAATCTATGACACCATTAAGGATATAAATTCCACGGTGCAGTTTGGTATTAGTCCACAAGGCAACATAGACAAAGACTACAATGAACAGTGTGCTGACGTTGCACTGTGGTGTTCAACATCGGGCTACTGTGACTACATAGTACCACAACTATACTATGGCTTTAACAACTCTACTTGTCCCTATTTGGACACTTTAAAGCAGTGGGCATCTATGAATGAAGATTCAAGTGTAAAGCTTGTAATAGGTCTAGGCACTTACAAAATAGGTCTAGAGGATACATGGGCGGGTAGTGGCTCTACTGAGTGGATAGACAATCCCAACGTGGTAAGCACTCAAATAGGCTATGCTCTGGAGGACTCTCAAGTGGACGGTGTAGCGATATATAGTTATGCATCTACCTTTGAACCCACTGGCGAGGACTCTGTTATAGGTATGGTTAATTCCGAACGTGAATATATTAGCGAGGCTCTAAAATAAAGCAAATTCGACAATAGCATGGCATTATATCGAACTTGCGTTAAATAACAGAACGGCAAAAATAAATAAAAAAACGGAACGGCGAATCGCCGTTCCCTACAGTGTATACATATTGAAAGAGTATTCTAAACCGTGGTAAGTATAGGTGCTAGAACTCTCTTTTAAGTGCCAAACGCTAGAGGTATCTAAGTTTAGTGGGAAGAAAGTATCAGCGGAGCAATGAGCCTTTACTTTAGTTATGTAGGCTACAGAACACCTATCCAGTAGCAGTGAATATATAGTTTCACCGCCTATTACAAAGATGTCACTAGAGGGAATGTTGTCTAGTATAGTGTTTAAGCTGTGTACATCCTTGCAAACTAGAATACCATCTTTAGGGGGCATAGTGCTAGATAGTACTATGTTGTTTCTGTTTGGTAGTGGTTTAACTCTTAAGGATTCGTAAGTTTTTCTACCCATAATTACAGTCTTGTTGGTAGTGATATCCTTAAAGTGTTGCATATCTTGAGGGATGTTGTATAGTAAAGAATTGTTGTTACCTATAGCCCAGTTGCTGTCCACACAAGCTATTAAGTTCAAAGGATGTCATCTCCCTTAACCCTGTCTAGTAGTTCTAGAATGGTACACTTGTAAATAGGGTGTATTAGGTAGGGGGCTATTTGGCTGAGGGGTTTTAACACAAAGAACCTCTTGTGCATTTCTATGTGAGGTATAGTTAGTAGCCCATCGGATAGGGTAATATCATCGAATAGTACTATATCTAAGTCTAGGGTGCGAGGTCCCCACTTGATAGTTCTTTTTCTACCAGCCTTGTTTTCTATGTTGTGTAGTAGTTCTAAAAACTCATGTGGAGAGTATAGAGTTTCCACACATATACAGCCATTCAAGAAGTTATCTTGTGGGACGTTTCCGACTGGTTTAGTATCTATAAAGTCCGAGATAGCTACCACTCTGCATAGTGGGTTAGAGGCTATATCTTTAATAGCACCGTTTAGGTAGTGGTGTTTGTCGCCAATGTTTGAACCCATAGAAACGTATGCTGTATGCCATGAACGCATAATCTCAACGCACACTTTGCCAAAGTGGTACTGTATAGGTGCAGATGGCTTAGACACGTTAATCTTAACGGAGCGTATTTTGTAGTACTCTAGGAGTATTCTTTCGGCAAGGGTTTCAGCGAGGGTTTCTATCAAGTTAAACTGTGTTTCTTGAGTAACCCTATATATTAGGTTGCAAACGTCGGCATAGTTTACAGATTGGTTTATGTCATCGCTATACGATGTAGAAGTGTTATTTAAAGTCATCTCTGCAGAGATTAAAAACTTCTGTCCCATGGTTTTTTCTTCGTTTAGAACGCCATGGTAAGCATACACTTCTAAATCGTCTATGTTAATCTTATACATATGTCAAATTATCCCTCCAACACTTACGGAACGGTAAATTGCCGTTTCCTACATTGCGTATTATATATTATTCTGCCTTTAAAATAGCTTGAGTCATAGCAATGGCTCTCTTGTTAGCTAGAACGTCATGGACACGCACGAACATACAACCACACTGTACAGCCATCATTGTAGTAACCAAAGTACCCTCTACACGTTGGTCTACTGGAACGTTTAAGGTTAAGCCTATCATGGACTTGCGAGAAGTACCTAATAGTATAGGGTATCCCAAAGAGTTAAACTCATCAAGGTGTTTCATAATGGAAAGATTTTGGTTTAAATCTTTTGCAAAGCCCACACCCATATCTAGTATAATTTTATCCTTAGATATACCGTGTTTTTCTGCAATAGCTATGCTTTCCAAAAGGTCGTTTTTTACATCTTGTATAAAGTTAGTATAGTTAGTGTTGTCACGGTTGTGCATTAAACAGCAAGGAACATCGAACTTTTTAGCGACACTAGCTATTTGGTTATCGTACTTAAAGCCCCAGATATCGTTAAGTAAATCTGCACCAGCCTTAATAGTTTCCTCAGCGACGTGGCTTTTGTAGGTATCTATCGAGATAGGAATATCGAAATTTTTCTTAATAGCCTCTATAATAGGTGCAGTTCTTTCAATCTCCTCATCATCGGATATTTTAGTGTAGTTAGGTCTAGTAGACTCTCCGCCAACGTCTATAATGTCCACACCCTCAGAAATCATCTGTTCGCAGTGTTTAAGGGCATTATCTAGAGAGTTAAACTTTCCACCATCGGAAAAGCTGTCGGGGGTAACGTTAAGTATTCCCATGATGTAAGTATTGT
>CAYXNU010000050.1:0-10428 GCA_964466485.1 uncultured Ruminococcus sp. | reverse complement strand
TGTTGATAAACCTAGTAAATAGTGATACCTTGTTATCTTGATTTAGGCTATCCCATAGAGTGTTAGTAAACTCGTCAATATCGTTAGTAGAGATTTCAACTAACTTAGGTTCGCCCTCGAAACTAGGTAGTGGGTTACCGTCGCCCATGTATGTGTGTATAAAGTGTCCTTGACCGCTTACAGGGTTATCATAGGAATAAGTGTACCTATTGCAACAGTCGGGGTTGCCGTTGTTGCTTTTTAGTATGGACATCATGTAGCTGTAGTTGCCGTTATCGAACTCCATAATAGAAGATATTCTAGGGGTATAGTTAGGAGCATCGTGTTCATATTTGCGAGTGCGTAGACTTTCTTCAAAGGTTTTGCCTTGTGACATTAGTTCGTAAACTGTGTCAGTTTGGTCGCCGTTGGTAACGATAGTCTTATTGCCTAATACCCTAACTGGATAGTATATTATTAGTTCGGGTTTAACTAGTAAAACGCTCTCATCGAAAGCTTGAGTTTTAATGCCGTTGCCATCTTCAACGAATACTCTATTACGACTACTTTCGCTTCTGCCCATGATAAAGTATCCAGTAACTGCAAACTTTCCATCTTTGGACTTACCAACTACTATACCCCTACCAGGGTAACTGTTGGATTTTAACTCTTTAGAAATATCTATAATATTCATAAAAATTCCTTTCATGATTTATATTCAATTATTAATTATTCATTAACGTATGCTTTGCCATCTTTAATAGTAATCTTATCTTGACAGAATAGAGAAATAGTTTTAGGAAGTAGTTTCCATTCTACATTCTCCATAATTCGTCTTTGTAGAATTTCGGGGGTATCGTCATTTTTAACGTCCACAACACCTTGCATGATAATAGCTCCAGCATCTGCCTGTTCGTTTACAAAGTGTATAGTAGCACCGCTAACTTTAACACCATAATCCAAAACGGCTTGATGTACTTTTAAGCCATAGTAGCCCTCACCACAGAAAGATGGTATTAAGGCTGGGTGAACGTTAATAATCTTGTAAGGATAAGCATTTGTAACCACTTCGTCTAATATAGTCATAAAACCTGCTAAAACTATTAAGTCTGCTTTTTCCTCGTTTAAGATTTCTAATAAAGCCTTGCTATATTCATAGGCGTTTGAGAAATCTTTTCTAGGTAGTACCCTAGTTTTAATGTTGTTATTTTTAGCACGTTCAAGGGCGTAAGCATTAGCATTGGAAGATATTACACAAGATACTTTTCCCCCAACGATGTTGCCTTTATTCTGCTCATCTATGATGGCTTGTAGGTTAGTACCACCGCCCGAAACTAATACAATAATGTTTTTCAAAATACAGTCCTCCTACAATACTACTCGTCAGATTCTTCTGTAGTTTCTTCTGTAGTAGTTTCCTCAGTAGATTCTACAGTTTCAGAAGTTTCGCTTTGTACTGTTTCAACGGTTGCTACAGTTTCGACTTCAGTACCTGCACTATATTGAGCATTTTCGTCGAACATATTGCAATAGTTGTGTAGCCAATCGTAAAGGTCTACTAAACAGTATGTTCCGTTAGCGTTCTCGGAACGTACAGTAATAGAGTTAGTCTGCTCGTCGTAAGTACAGTTCATAGGTAGTAGAGTACTATTTTGAGTGTTATATTCAAATACAACGTATCTATTTATACCATTTAGTGTAGAGGTTAAGTACACATCTGTGTATGCTCTAGCCCATTGTTGGTAAGCGGATACACCTTGCATATATATGTCATTGTTGATAGGAGCATCTAACATTAAAGAACTATCTAAAGTGAAAGTTAAGGAAACGTCTGTAAAAGCATAGTTAGAATCATAGTTTACATCTATAACTTCGCCCTTAATAGAAGAATAGCTATCTTTTAAGAATGAAAAACCACTACTACTTTGTACGGTAATAGAATGGTCAGCAAGACCACCAGCATTTACAGCAACAGAAAGAGTGTAATCGTAGTTGGAAACTGGAGCAGTTATATCTTCGCTAACAGTTTGATAGAATACTTTTTGGTTATCTTCTGTGGTATCGTCACTCATTTTAGATAGTGGATTTAATCCCATAGTTATTTCGTCAGCATCAGTAATGTTGTCGCCATCTGTATCAGTTAATAGAGGGTCTGTTTGGTAGACTAAAATTTCGTCATAATCGTTCAAGCCATCGCCATCGGAGTCGGCACTATTTAGTTTAGTACCATACTTAATCTCCTCTATGTTGCTAAGCCCATCGCTATCTAAATCTAGTTTAACATCATTTTGTAGAGGGTCTAAACCTAAAAGTAGTTCTACTAAATCGTCAATGCCATCGCCATCGGAATCAGTAAGTTTTGGGTCTAAACCTAGTTGGAATTCAATATCATCGCAAACACCATCACCGTCTAAGTCGCTAGTGTTACCGCTATCTACACCCGCATAATAGTTATACATTTGGTTGACATAGTTTACATCTCCATATACGAAATTAACGTACTCGTTAAAATCCACAGTAGCTAGAACATCGCTAATACTAGCATTTTCAGAGGAATCACCATCTTGAGATATTGCAGTTTCGTCAGCGTTTAAAACTATTTGGCTTTCGCCGAGGGTATTGTCATTTTGACAAGCGGTAAGATTAGCAATGGCTATAATAGACATTATAGACAGTAAAGCACAATTTTTATATACTTTCATAAGAAAAATTTTCCTCTCCTCTCTCTTATAATCACATTTGGGAAACTTGAATTAACTTGTAAAGTATTATACTGTAGGGAATGTAAAAAGTCCACTCCCTACATAATACATAGAATAACTAGCAGATGATAACACCCTCATCACTATCTACAAGTTCACCAAGAACGTAAGCTTCTTCACCAGAAGCATTAATAGCTTGAATAGCCTTATCTGCATCGTTTTTGTCTACACATACTATCATACCAACACCCATGTTGAAAGTATTGAACATATCTCTTTCAGGGATGTTGCCAGTTTCAGCTATTAAGTTGAATATTGGTAGAACGTCTACAGCAGAACGTTCAATCTTAGCACTAATGCCATTAGGTAGTGAACGAGGTATATTTTCGTAGAAACCACCACCAGTAATGTGTGATATAGACTTAACGTTTACAGCATCTAGTAGACTAGCTACAGCCTTAACATAAATCTTAGTAGGAGTTAATAGGCACTCACCTAGAGTAGTACCTAGTTCACCTCTGTGTCTAGCAAGGTTTTGTTCATTGATAGTAAATACTTTTCTAACTAGTGAGAAACCGTTAGAGTGTACACCACTAGACTTAATAGCGATTAGAACGTCACCAGCCTTTTGAGTGTCAGGTTTTAGAATCTTGTCTTTATCTACGATACCTACACAGAAACCAGCAAGGTCATACTCATCTACTGGGTAGAAACCAGGCATTTCAGCAGTTTCGCCACCTACTAAAGCACAACTAGATTGTACACAACCCTCGGCAACACCCGAAACGATTTGTGCAACCTTTTCAGGGTAGTTTTTGCCTACTGCAATGTAGTCTAGGAAGAATTGAGGTTTTGCACCACAACATATTACATCGTTTACGCACATAGCAACGCAATCTATACCTACAGTGTTGTGCTTATCCATTAGGAAAGCTATCTTTAGTTTAGTACCAACACCATCAGTACCAGATACCAACACTGGCTTAGTAATGCCAGTCATATCTAGTTCAAATAAGCCACCGAAACCACCGATACCCGATAACACTCCGGAAGTAGTAGTTCTAGCAACGTACTGTTTCATAAGTTCAACTGCCTTGTAACCAGCAGTAACGTCTACACCAGCCTCTTTATAACTTTCAGAAAAACTTTTCATAGGTTAAAAAACCTCCTTATATTAGTTGGATTGATTCTCACCAATCTTAAATTCAAACTTATCTTTAGGCATTTCCTTAGGGACTTCAATAGGATACTTACCAGTGAAACATCCCACACAGAAGTCGCAATCAGCCTCACACGCTAAAGATTTAACACCCTCAACACTTAGGTAGCCTAAAGTATCTGCACCTATGTGTTTAGCAATTTCAGGGATACTCATTTGACAGGCAATGAGTTTATCTTTGCTATCTATATCCACACCAAAGAAACAAGGGTCTGTAAATGGTGGGCAAGATATTCTCATGTGGACTTCTTTAGCACCAGCCTCACGGACTAGGTCTACTATACGTCTGCAAGTAGTACCACGCACGATACTATCGTCTATTAATACTACACGTTTACCCTTAACTATATCCTTAATGACGTTTAGTTTAATTCTAACAGAGTTGGTTCTTTGTGCCTGTGATGGCTGTATGAAAGTTCTACCAATATATCTGTTTTTAATAAAGCCAACACCATAAGGTATTCCCGAAGCTTGAGCAAAACCTAAAGCACAGTCTAGACCGCTATCGGGTACACCGATAACTACGTCAGCATCTACAGGATGTTCTTTCCAAAGAAGTTCACCTGCTCTAAGTCTAGCCTTGTGAACGCTAACGCCCTCTATAACAGAATCAGGACGGGCAAAGTATACATACTCAAATACGCACATAGTACCTTTTTTAGTGCAGTTAGTATCTATAGAGCGTACACCGTTCTTGTCGATTACTAGCATTTCACCAGCTTTAACATCTCTAATAAAGGTTGCACCCATGCTATCAAAAGCACAGCTTTCGGAGGCTACTACATAAGTGCCATCGTCGCCCAACTTGCCTAAACATAGTGGTCTAAAACCGTCGGGGTCACGGAGGGCTATTAACTTAGTAGGTGACATAATTACTAAAGAGAACGCACCCTTTAACTTAGTAACAGCATTTTGAACGGCATCTTCTATAGAACCAGTCTTTAAACGTTCTTCGGTAATAGCATAAGAGATAACTTCAGTATCGTTAGTGCTATGGAAGATAGCACCTTTATTTTCGTATTCTTCACGGAGTTCTCTAGCGTTTACAAGGTTGCCATTATGGGCTATAGCCATAGGTCCTTTAATGTGTTTAACTACTAATGGTTGTGCATTCTCACGGTTACTATTGCCTGTAGTAGAGTACCTAACGTGTCCAATAGCGATGTTACCCATGCCTAGGCTTTTTAATCTGTCAGCTGTAAATACTTCATGTACTAAGCCTAAATCCTTATATGATGATAGTACACCTCTATCGTTTACTACAATGCCACAGCTTTCTTGACCTCTATGTTGTAGAGCGTATAGGGCAAAGTAAGTCGAATTAGCTACGTCCATAGCGTTGGGGCTATAGATACCAAACACACCACATTCTTCATGTAAATTATTAAACATAATATTATATCCTTTGTAATAAAATAAAATTATATTTACTTAAATAAGTCTGTAGGGAAAGACAGACAAGATTATAGATATTATTTAGCATCGTTCCCTACAGATTAAAGTTTGTCATTATTCACCAAGTAATCTTTTCATGATTTCCTTGTAAGCATCTTCTTCGCCACCGAGGTTTCTTCTAAATCTATCCTTGTCGAGTTTTTCGTGAGTAACGCTATCCCAGAAACGGCAAGTATCAGGAGAGATTTCGTCAGCTAGTACGATAGTACCGTCGGAAGTCTTACCGAACTCAAGTTTAAAGTCTACAAGTTCGATATTTAAATCCTTTAGGTAATCTGTTAGTAGTTGGTTAATCTTTAAAGAGTATTTAGCAATAGTATCTATTTCTTCTTTAGTAGCCCAACCCATAGCCACGATGTGGTATTCATTTACCATAGGGTCGCCAAGAGCGTCATCTTTGTAGCAGTATTCAAGAACAGTAGAGCCTAGTTTAACACCCTCAGGTTGACCAACTCTCTTAGATAGAGAACCAGCGATGATATTTCTAACGATAACTTCTAGTGGAACGATAGAAACTTTTTTAACGATAGTTTCTCTGTCGGAGATTTCCTCAACTAGGTGAGTAGGAATGCCATTAGGTTCTAGAACGTTCTTCATAAGGTGGTTAGTAACTCTATTGTTAATAATTCCTTTATTATGGATAGTACCCTTCTTTTCGCCATTGAAAGCGGTAGCATCATCTTTGTAATCTACGATTACTAGTTCAGGGTCACTAGTAGCGAAAACTTTCTTAGCTTTACCCTCGTATAGTTGTTCACCTTTAATTAAATTTTCCATTTTAAAAATCCTCCAAAAGTTTATATGAACGGAAGTTCAACGTAACTAAATGCAATGGTTTAAAACATCGAACTTGCGTTATAGACGTATAATGTATAAAGATTATAAAAGTTCTTTTAACTTTTCATTGATGTTAGCATCTTTCTTTCTAACTCCATCTGCCATAGATTGTTTCATATCTCTAAGTTTTTGTGCAAGGGTTTCGTCAGATAGTGCTAATATTTGAACGGCTAATATACTAGCATTAGCAGTACCATCAATAGCAACAGTAGCAACGGGAACACCTTTAGGCATCATTACAGAGGCTAAAAGAGCGTCCATTCCCTCTAGTACAGCAGACTTCATAGGTACGGCTATTACTGGCAATATAGTATGTCCAGCGACTACACCAGCAAGGTGTGCAGCCATACCAGCACAACAGATAATAACACCAAAGCCATTCTTTTCAGCATTAGCAGAGAACTCACAAGCTTCTGTAGGGGTTCTATGTGCTGACATAACGTGTAGTTCATACTCTACACCAAAGTTATTTAACTCGATAACTGCATTCTTAACTACAGGTAGGTCGCTATCACTACCCATAATTATAGCAACTTTTTTTGACATCAAAAAGACCTCCAAATACCAAAAATAAAAACTGCGACTTTGCTTATATGTCACAGCCTAAAGATTGCAATATAACTACACTAATATATTAATAGTTGCAACTATGCCATATACACCAAATGACTTACATGATATTGAATTTGTACAACTATACCAATAACACATTAAAGTAGCACCTCACAACAAAGTATCATACTAACATTATACAATATCTTAAAAAGAAATTCAACACTTTTTTAAAAATTACAATAATATTTTTTTAGAGTGAATTTTTTTTAAAGAATATGCCAACAATAGTAATAATTAATAATTGTGAAATCTCACAAGATATTAATTTAAACTTTAGTATAGGGAGTGTATTACTATGTTTAATGGTAGCAAAACTAAGGACAATCTTATGAGGGCTTTTGCGGGTGAAAGTCAAGCTAGAAATAGATACACCTTTGCTAGTGAAAAAGCTAAACAACAAAAGCTTTACGTTTTAGAAATGCTATTTAAGTTCACTGCTAATCAAGAACTAGCACACGCTAAAATATTTATGGAACACTTACAAGAGTTGGATGGCTCTACACTTAACGTTGATGGTGGGTATCCAGTGGAAACTTCTAATGATATTCTTACATTGCTAAACAATGCCGTACACAACGAATTTCAAGAACACGACATTGTGTATAAAAGTTTCGCAGAGGTTGCACATCAAGAGGGTTTTTACACTGTGGAAAACTCTTTTAAAATGATTGCTGATATTGAAAAGTCCCATGCTTTACGCTTTGAAACTTTTGAAAAACTTTTACAGACTGAAAAACTTTTCATTAACGATATCAAGACTAAGTGGGTATGTTTAAACTGTGGTTTCGAAATTGAAAGCACTCAAGCACCACCAGTGTGTCCAAACTGCCACCATGAACAAGGATACTTTATCCGTGCAGAAATGACATGGTAATAGATATCCAGTAAACGTTAATTATATATAGGAGTGTATTAATATGTCAAATAATAAGATATGTGCTATAAGGGGCTATGAAATATTAGATAGCCGTGGCAACCCAACAGTCAAAGCGGAAGTGTATCTAAGTAACGGTAGCGTTGGAGTGGCTAGTGTACCATCGGGGGCATCTACTGGGGAATTTGAGGCTCATGAACTTAGGGACTGCTCTAAAAGGTACAACGGCAAAGGTGTCTTAAGTGCTGTGGACAACATAAACAATACTATTAGTAAAGCGTTGGTGGGAATGTCCGCTGAAAACTTAAGGCGAATAGATTCCATAATGTGCAACCTAGACGGCACAGAAAACAAGTCTAAACTGGGTGCTAATGCAACTTTAGCGGTATCACTGGCTACCGCTAGAGCCGTAGCTATGGGATACGGTATGCCATTGTATAAGTATCTAGGTGGTGTAAATGCTAACGTTTTACCTGTCCCTATGATGAACATTCTAAACGGTGGTGTACACGCATCCAACAATGTGGATATACAAGAGTTTATGATTATGCCTATAGGTGCTAAAAATTTCGCTGAGGCTCTAAGAATGGGTACGGAAGTATACCACGCATTAGGAAAAATCTTAAAGGATAAAAAACTTTCAACAGCAGTTGGCGATGAGGGCGGTTATGCTCCTAATTTAGAATCCGATGAGATGGCTATTGAAACCATACTACAGGCTATAAGTTCGGCTGGGTACTCCACTAATGATATCAAGTTAGCACTGGACTGTGCTAGTAGTGAATGGTTCTCTAATGGTATGTACACCCTACCTAAAAGAAACGTATCCTACACTACAGATGATTTAATACTCCACTGGGAAAAGCTTTGCAATGAGTACCCTATAATATCCATGGAAGACGCTCTATCCGAACACGACTGGCAAGGCTGGAAAAACTTAACTTCTAGGCTAGGTAGTAAGGTTCAGTTGGTAGGCGACGACCTATTCGTTACTAATTCCAAACGCATAAGCAAGGGTATTAATGAGCGTTGCGGTAATGCCGTACTGGTTAAGTATAATCAAATAGGTACACTTACTGAGGCTTTAACGTCCATTAACCTTGCTAAAGAGAACGGCTTTAAGACGATAATATCACACCGTTCGGGCGAAACGGAAGATACCTTTATTGCAGACCTATCCGTGGCAGTAAACAGCGGACAGATTAAAACGGGTTCACCTTGCCGTAGCGACAGAACTGCTAAGTACAACAGACTCTTAAAGATTGAAAGTGAGTTTAAAGGGTTCTCATACTTTGGATGTTGTTAATAACTTTTTTCATGGAACGGCGGTTCGTCGTTCCCTACATAGTTAGTTTTACGCTACTTAATAGCTTACCTATGTACTCTCTTTGTAGTTTAATAGGCATAGCTTTAAAGCCCTCTAAGAGTATATGTTTTGGGTTAGCATTAAGATTTATAGTATCCTCTCCGCCCCTTGCAATATGCTGTTTTAGGGCTTGTAGTTTTGGGATAACGCTATCACTGGGGGGAGTGTTAAAAAGGCTGTCTAGTAGTATAGTATCCAAAGAACTGTCTATATTAGGGGACTTACAAGCTTTAGTACCATGGGAAAGTTTATTGCTACACGCATACACAAAACCAAACTTTTTAGTGCGAGATATCATTTTGGAATTGCACACGGGACAGTATACCATTCCAGAGAGCAGACTATTAACATTGTGTATACTCTTAGATTTATAGCTATTGCAGTGCAGAATACTTTGCACGGACACCCACTCCACACCGCTTATAACTCCCCTATGCTCCCCTATGGATACTACCCAGTCACTATAGGAAACCCTCTTTTGAACCCTACCGCCACTAGTGGAAGTCCTACCGTAAACCATATAGCCACAGCCGTTGCAATCGTTAGGGGTGCAACTCATAGTGCAACCCTTGTTGTTAAAGTACTCATATGATACGCTATCGGACTGGCAGTACACGGGATTGTCTAGTATGGTTTTAATACTGGACTTGCTATAGTAGTTCCCCTTAACAGACTTTATATTTGCATTGTAAAGATATTCCTCTACGGTGGCTATGCTATGGCTCTCTAAGAACTTTTTAAATATCAACTCTATGGTGTGGATATCTTCGTTTAGGGATAGCTTATACTTTATTTTACCATTGCAGTAGCACGGCACAGATGTATATCCTGTAGGAGCGACACCCCCTAACCACCTACCCGTTTTCGCTAAAGAATACATACTATCTTTAACTCTTTCCGATACGGTTTCACGTTCTAGCTGTGCAAACACACACGACATATACAGCATAGCCCTACCGCCACTAGTGGAAGTGTCATAGCGTTCATATGTGGAGATAAACCCTATATTTAGGTCTAACAACTCTTGATATAGCTTAGAAAAGTCTGCTACATTCCTAGAAATTCTATCTAGGCGATATACTACAATGTAGTCTATCTTTCGGGCGTAGCAATCGTCTAGCATAGCTTTAAATGCGGGTCTATCTAGACTTTTCCCAGAATAGCCCTCATCTATGTACTGGCAAATGTTAATATCTACACTGTTGCCAAAAGTTAGTTCTATGTACTTAGAACAGTACTCTAATTGGTTTGATATGCTTTCACCACTAGCGGTATATTTGGATTTTCTACAGTATATTGCAAAGTTCAAAAAACAACACCCCCAAACTGTATACTACCATAATATGTTATGTATCCTATAAAAATCAAAGAATTTTTTCAA
>CAYXNU010000049.1:6612-10464 GCA_964466485.1 uncultured Ruminococcus sp. | reverse complement strand
GTTCTGCCCTCATCTAACATAGTTATGTCGTTTCCGCTAACTATATGAGTATCATCGCTTGTGGATGTGATTACGCCGTTTTCAATAGTGAATGTAAACTCTGTAGTCACCTCATAGCCATCAGGGGCAGTTATTTCTGTCATTGTGTAAGTACCATCTGGTAGACCTACTACGTTAGTAGCACTCTTACCATCTGAGTAGAATTGTAGTTCGTCACTAGTTAGAGTGTACTTGTTGTAGCCAGTGTTATCTAGGCTAGAACTGTCAACCTTAGTAAAGGTAGTGTCATCTCTGTCAAGTGAAATGTTCTTAATTGGGAGAGTTCCATCAACTGGTTTAATGCTGATTAATGCTCCAGCCAATTCGTTAGTTTGAGTTATATCTTGTTTGCTAACGCTGATAACAGAAGTATTAACTACAGTTAAAGTATTAGCTGTGTAGTTGTAAGTACCGTCGCCAGAAACTACATTGATATAACCATTTTCATCTACTGTGATTTCAAGGCTTACTGTTGAGTAGCCGTCTATTGCTGTTTCAGTAAGAGTGTAAGTTCCCTTAGAAAGATTTACGCTCTTGCTAGAATCTTCACTAGTAGTAGTCCATGACTCTACTGTGTTACCATCCTTAGTTAAAGTTAGTGTAGCATTTGCGAAGTTACTGCCATCAGTAGCAACCTTGTTAATAGTAATGCTAGGATTTTCCTCATAAGTGTTAGTTACATCAACACTTGTAAGTGGAGAGCCATCCACAACTTTAACGTTAGCGTTGTCGTAGTTTACAACGTAGTTACCATTTAAACTACCCTCGCTTATGATGTTGTTGTTGTCGTCTATTTCAAATACATAGTAAGTGCCATTAGCTAGGTTATCAAAAACTACTTCATTAGTTGCTGAACCGTCCTTAATATCCGCACTGCTGAAACTAATAGTCTTAGTTCCATCTTTCACTAATGTATATTCACCATTTGAAATAGTAAATAGACCAAACTTAAATGTTGCTGTATCGTCAAGGCTATCAATATTAACAGTCTTAGATACTGTAATTTGGTTAGTCTTTACATCGCTGTCAATGTTAGTTACTGTAACGTATTGTTGGCTGTCGTCATCGCTTAGAGTGATAGCCTCGCCACCGTTGCTGTAGCTTACATTAAATGTAATATTTGTAGCTGTTTTATCGTCGTTGTTTAGATAGATTTCGCAATCTTCTATAGTCTTTTCATACTTAGTATTGCCAGTTTCGTCACATTCAAATACATAGTAATCTTTGTTAGCACTTAGGTATTCAAATGCTGTTTCTTCGTCAGTGGATAGTTCCTTAACTTCTACTAGTTTATAGTTTCCATCTTCTAGAGTGTATAAACCAACATAGAAAGTAGGAGTAGTATTTATTTCCTTATCGGATACTAAAACCTTATTTACTGAAACGCTGTAGTTAGCAACAATCTTGTTGTCAATGTTAAAGTTATCAGTAGTTTTAGTTTCAGTTAAAGTTACACCGTCTACTTTATCTTCAGTTACGCCGTACTTGTTTCCTAGTGATGAACCAGTGTAACTAGTAGTAGGAGTTTCGTCTACTATTACACCATTCTCGTTAGTTTCTACAACGTAGAATGTAGTATCAAAAGGAATATCTGTAAATGTAACTGTAGGAGCTGTATTACCATCGGAAGTAGTAACCTTTTCAACGTCTTTTTCTTCGTATCTTACATAGTTACCGTCTTTGTCCTTAGTGAATACTGCAACGTAGAAATCGTCGGTATTTGTATTGTTAGTAGTTACGTCAACTGTAATTGTACCTGATTGCTTAGTGTTCTTAACGTCTACAGTAGCGTCGTCTGTAGCACTAGTGGAGATTTCATTTCCAGTATAAGTAGCACTATATACAGATGGTACAGTATCTATCTTATTACCGTTTTTGTCAGTTTCAAATACATATACGTTGTTAGCGTTGTTGTAATTGCTCTTAATAGATGATAAATCTACACTATTAATAGTAGTATTGCCTGTAGTAGCATTGCTATCTATATCCATAGATACTACATCACTAATGCGAGTGTAAGTCTTGTCAGTATCTTGAACGAATAGTGCAAAGTAGAATGTACCACCCTTAGAATTTTCAAGTTCCTTGTTGATAGTTACGTTTATGGAATTTTTAGGAGTTTCTACCCAAACACCAACCTTTGCAGGTTCTGCAACCATTAGCTTAGTGCCTAGGATTCTCTTATTTTGATAAGAGTATGCGAAACTGTTCCATGCAATGTTTTCCTCGCCAGTGTTTTCAACGTAGCTAGGTACAGTACCGGTAAATGTAACTTGTACTGTTTCACCAGCAGAAATCTTAACAGAACTGTCTAGTTGTATTCTAAAGTTTACTGCATTAGTAGAATCGCTAGACCAAGACATTATATCGTTTTGACCTAACCAGTCCTTACAGCTGTCTGTTAGAACGGAAGTCTTGTCTGTGGAATAAGTTACTGTGTAAGCAACTTCTTTGCCACCTACAGTGACACTTGATATCTTATCTAGAGCCACACTGAAAGCAGAGTTTCTGTCGTAGCCAGATACTAAGCCCTTATCACCAACGTATGGTAAACGGTCTATAATAGTTAAGTTTTCCATACTTAAAGAACTAGATGTGTTCTTAATGTTTAGTGTATAAGTAACGTTTTCGCCTTGCATACCTTGAACATAGTTGTCTGTAGGTTTTCTACTTTCGCCATCGTCGGTAGCAGGGTCTGTATGTGGGGTAGTATGGTTTTGACTAGTATACTTAATAGTCTTCCATGATTCAGTAGTTAGACCTACTATATTATAGTTAGCATAGTTCCAAACTTCATTGTCTTCATTTTGTTCACCAGCTACTATATTTTCTACAGGGTATGTTTTTGAGAATGTAGCATAACCGCTATTAGCGATTACTCCGTCAACGTCACTAGTAGAAACTGTTGGGAACTCTATTACTAAGCATTCGTTAGGCTTTAGAGTTATATCGCCAATAGTCCAAGTGACTGTATTGTTTTCAACTGTAGGAGTACCTAAACTAACAGTAGAAGTAGAACTGTCATAATCGTAAGTGCCGTCAGTTTTTACTGTGCAAATCTTAGCAGTTGTTGGGTAACCTGTTTTAGTATCGTACTCATAGTATTGAGGGATAACATCTGATACGGTTACACCCTTTAGGTTAAGATTAGCAGTTTCGTCAGCCTTAGCATTTCCGTTGCCGTTGTATACTACTGCTTGCCATATTAGTGTATCACCAGCAGTGATTAATCCGTCGTTTACAGGTTGTAGAGCCTCTGTGTCGGCTGGGTCATATGTTTTACCAGCGAAAGATTTTACTGCCAACTTAGCAAAACCAGGTTGTGGTTGAGCGTTCTTAAAAGTAACTGTAGCAGTAGCACTAGTATCCTTGTTCTTAGGATTTGTACCAGTGATATTAACATTAGTTACCTTGTTAGTTAATTCAATCTTCTTTTCTGTAGAACTCATTAAAGCTTGAACTTCGTCAGCAGTTAATTGAGCATCGTAAGTAATAGTTATGTCATTGTTGTAAGTTAAAGACTTATCAGATGTAAATGTAATAGTTAAAGTCTGTCCATCTTGAGTAGCTGTAGCGTTACTACCGCCACTTACCTCAACTGTGCCGTCAACATACTGCATACCCTTTGGTAGTTCGTCTGTAACGGTTATAGTACTCTTGCTATAGTCTACTGTATTTTCGCCACTAGTTAAACTAACTTTATAGCTAAACACTTCACTTTGTAAACTTGTAGCAGTTTGGTCATTTAGGTTTAGTTCGCTGTTGCCACTAGTAATGCTCTTTGATACACTGAAAGTTGTAGCTATAGGAACA
>CAYXNU010000049.1:0-6512 GCA_964466485.1 uncultured Ruminococcus sp. | reverse complement strand
TTACTATTGTTAGTAAACTTTACACGGTAAGTAATAGTATCACCAACAGCAAAGCCGTCATAGTTTTCGTCTATAGGTTTGCCCTCGCTGTCAACTATATACTTTTCAGTCTTGTAGTATCTAGACTTATCTTCTGTAACGGTTGAAGTAGCCTCACCCTTGTTTTTACCGTCATTGTAGCTATAACCAGCAGTATTCTTGATATCGCCAGTAGCACCAGTAACGTCAGCAGTTACATATATAACCTTAGTTTCATTAGCCTTAAGTGTTTCAATTACATATTGGAGGTTGCCATCCATAGTAACATTTTGTTCGCCACCCTCAACAGAGTATTCTGTGAACTTAACACTGTCAGGAGCTGTATCAGTAACTGATACATTTGTAGCAGCAGCAACACCAGAGTTTGTTACTGTAATCTTATAGATTATTGTTCCAGTACCATCTGTACCTGAAATGTAAGAACTAACTCTATTGCCTTTTTCGTCTACAGCCTCTTTGCTAATGCCAACGTTTGGTTCGTTAGCTACACCTGTTATAGTAGCTGAACTATTAAAGGTCTTATCACCATAAGTAACAGTAGCCTTATTAGTTTGACTACCTGTAGCAGTATCGCTAATATTAGCAGTATATGTGATAGTTGTAGTTTCACCTGCTGGAACTGATACTGATTCTTGACTTAAAAGAGCCTTATCGCTATCAATTACAGTTACACCACTAGGTAGTACATCAGCAAACTTTACTGTAATATCACTGTTGCCATTGTTTGTAATATCTACAGTGTAGGTTGCAGTTTGATTCTTTTCACCTTGAAGATATTGAGTATCTGTCAAACTTGTGTTGTTATTTTTAACCTTAACAGTCTTTTTAACTTCTACTATTGGTTTAACTGTAATAGTTTTATTAGCTGAATGATTCTTATCATCAGTTACAGTGTTGTTTACCCATGTAGTAGATGTAGGGTTGGAAGTTACTTTAGCGGTTACTGTAGCTGTAACAGTAGCACCGACAGCAACGTTCTTAAAGGTTACTGTATTGTCGGAATTAACTGTACCGTCTTTAGACTCAACTTTTTCTATACTTAAACCATTACCAGCTGTATCAGTTAGGATAACATCTCCTGCCTTGTCGCCAGTGTTGGTAGCAGAAATAGTATAGGTTACAGTGTCGTTATATACATAAGATTCCTTAGCGTTAGTTACTTCCTTTTTAAGAGTGAACTCTGCACCCTTTGGAGCAATAACCTTAGTACTAGCACTAGAAGATGGTAAATCTACAGTAGTAGTAGAATTTATAGGAGTACCCTTAACGTCTAAAGTATTGCTAATGTTTCCACTAGTAATATTATCCGAAACGGTTACAGTACTGCTATTTAGCTTTAGTGCTAAGTTAAAGGATTGTTTACTCATTTCAACATTAGTGTTAGTGCTGTCTACACTCCATGTAACAGTTACCTTGTTGTCGCCAACAGGAGTGATACTTTCGATAGTAGCTCCACTAATGCTTATAGCACTTTTTGCATCCTTAAAAGTAATGCCGTCTGGTAGTGTGATGGTATCAGTAAAAGTTAACTTTTGAAGCCACCATGCACCCTTAAGACTATTAGCATTGTTAGAAGATGCTGTTAAAGTGTAGTTGATAGTAGTACCTGTAGCACTACTAATGTCTTGATACTTTACCTCGGATTTATCAGCTTTTTTGGATGTACTCCAATCCACACTGGAATTTGTAACAATGCTGTTAGATGCACTGTCGCCAGTAGGTTGAAATACTATCTCAAACTTTTGTGATGTATCGTCGGCAGTAGTACCGTTAGCAAACTTTGCTTGTAATCTCATTACACTAGTGTCGCCATTAGCAGCGGAGTAAGTGAGATACCTTGAGCCATCACTTTCAACGTGTACAGTGAAACCATCATAGGTTGCACCGTCTTTTAAGCCGTTGTTTGCAAAGTTTGTTAGTAATACGCTATTTGGAACGTAAAACCTGTACTCGCTAGTGGAAATGTTCTCATTTACATTTGCACCGCCCAAAGTAAGCAAGATATAAAATAGTTCACCTGATTTTATATCCGTAATAGAAGTAAATTTACTGTCAGTAAACTCTACGTTTAAACTAGTAGTAACAGTGTTATCCGCAGACACTTCTACTATTGCGTCCTGTCGTGACGGTAAGCACATAAACATTACCATCATGGCGAGTAGAAAACTTAAAAATCGTGACTTAAAAGTTTTTTCTCTCGTCAAACTATTCATAATGTGTTGCCCTGTGCCATAGCAATTCTCCCCTTTCTGAAAAATAAGCACAGAAGTCAATATTTTTACATCGGTCTATAAAATTGATTTAGACATTACCATTATAACATCATTTTTCAGGTAAATCAAGTACTTTATTTTGTGAAAATGTCTAAAATATCTAATGAAAATATTTCTATTTCAGTAAAATTGACATAAAATATTTTAAATTGTCACACATTTTTCACTTTAATGTTACCAGTTCAAAAAATCGAACATTTGGTACTAATTAAATGTACTTAAATTTAACAGAAATTTTTTTGCATTATTTGGATGTATAAACCAAAACATAGCCGATATTAAGCTAATAATTAGTAAATAAGTATAATTTTTCAAAAAATTCCACTTATTTTAAAGATGGGTATCCCATAGGATATTAAATAACAATATATACATAGTATTGTTACTATACCAGTTTAATGCAACTAATATTTACAAAAATAGGCTTACAAACGTATATATTCATAAGCCTTTACCATGAATACTATCAATCAATATCTACGAAACTATATTACAACTACCTTGTTTTTGCCAGTAGTTTTAGCCTTGTATAGTGCAGTATCCACACGGGTGCAAAGTGTGTCTAAATCCTCGCCTTTTCTCGCTTGAGTAACACCTATACTCACGGTTTGGCTAGGTGCAGAGGGATACTTGTGTTCGGAGAACAGTTTGCGGATAGTTTCAGCAACTTTAGCAGACTGTATAGAATCAAACCCTGGGAGAAGTAGCATAAACTCCTCACCGCCCCACCTACCGGAGAACACTCCTGAGGCATACTGTTCTATGTTGTTGCGAAGTATGTTCGATAGCGATATTATTACGGTATCGCCCACTTGATGACCATAGGTATCATTTACACGTTTAAAGTTGTCTATATCTAGCATTATCAAAGAGAACTTCTTTTCGGATATGTGTGCTAAACAGTTTGCAATACGCTTTTGAATTTCCGAACGGTTGTATAGGTTAGTAAGACCATCGAAAGTAGCGGTAAGTTCTAGCTTGTGATTAACTACTTCCAGTTCATAGTTTACCTCGGTAAGTTTGCGATTGCTCTCCTCAAGTTCCGCAGATGCAACACTTATAAAGGTTGCCAACCTTGTAACTATAGGCACTTTTTCTTTCTTGTTGTTAGCGGTGCTGTCCTCTATGTGTTCAAAGTCGGAAGCATTTTTAGGTTCTCCCTCACGCATTGCAGATATTACCAGTGTAACGTTGTGTTGGTTTACACAGTTCTTGTTACGCAAAAACTCTCCATGGGTGAAAAATCCCGAAGATTGTGCGATACTCCTAAAGGGTTTGAGTTCCTTTATAGCCTCGATATCGGAGTCCCAAAAAGTTCTTCTAGCGGCACAAGAGAATATATGTATTACATCGGGAGAGAATGCACGAACCTTTTTGCTTTCAACGTCTACAGTTTCCAAAATGGTGCGTGGGTTACCATACGCAATACGAGTAATAGACCCCGACTCTATATCGGAACTCATAGTGAGAGAGCCATCGGGATTACTAGCCACTGGAACTCTTAGTATAGTAATACCATTATGCTCATAGAATAGCGGAAACTCTAAGGTATTCAAGAAGAAGTTTCCATCGTTCTGTATGTTTAAGTATTTGTGATAAGTATCGTAAGCGGGTTCGCCATCTAATTCGTAAAGTATATTACCAGCAGACTTAGTAATATAGAACTTTTTCCCTAAAGGTTGCCAACCAGTAACGTGCATGGACTGTACATGAAAGTCCTCGCCACCATATAGCATAAATACCACAGACTTCTTAGAGAGTTTTCCACCCTTTGCAAACACAAAGGATTCGGGGCTATTAATATCTTGACTACACGCTACACCACCAAAAACTTGTATCTCTGGTCTTAAATTTTGCAACTTGTTACAAAAGTTAGTTGTAGACATCTCTGGGATAGTAACGTACATTTCAACAGCCTTTACCCAGTCATTTTTTACAGTTTCGCTAATGAGGTTATTGCATACATTGTCCACACTATCGATAGTAAAGTCATACTGCAAAAACTTAACTTTAGTGGTATCTTTTTCAAAGACTGTACATACCACAGTAATATCAAATGGAGAGAACTGTCCATTTATAATGTTGCCACTAGCAGAACAACACGCATATAAAGAGTTTGGCATTTCTTGTTCGATGATTTCACATAAGTCCAAAATTTTTTGAGTGTCTAGTAATATAGAATATACTTGAAATACTGCTGTAGGCAATCTATTTTCATTAAACCATTCCTTAAACTTTTTTAGTTCTTCACGGAATGAATCTTTATCAGAATATCCAAATTGAAATTGTCGCATAAATTTTTTGCTCCTTATATATAAGTTTAGTATGTAAAAAAATACTTATGACTTTATTGTATCATAAATGGAAATGAATATCAATACCTATATGAAATTTCTTGTTTATTTTTTACATGGTTTCAAATCACAGCAAAAAAATACCTTTATGCGTTATTATTTATGGAGTGTGACATTGTCACAAGAGTGTCACAAGAGTATTGGACATTGTCCAAAGCGTGTCACAAAAATGTCACCCTAGAGATAGAGTAAGAGAAAGAGAAAGAGAAAGAGATAGAGTTAGAGATAGATAAAAAAAAGAGAACGCTTTATTTAAAAGCGTTCCCTAAACTATAAGTTAAATATATTAAATTAAAATTAAAGGGTATCTATAAACTTTAAGAAAGCTTTTCTTCCGACTGGGGTATCCTTAAATACACCAGCGTCTAATAGAACTTGCTCGAATACTTTTCCGACTTCTAGCTCTAAAATCTCTTGAGCGTTATCTTCTGCAAAGTTAGGGTATCTATTTAGGATATCGTTAGCCCACTCTGCATGAGATGCTATCTCTGGATGTTCGTATAGGTTTTCCTTAGCTAACATTAGAGTCTTTAAAGTTTGCAACTCTGTAGCCAACCTAGATGGCAACACTGCCAAACCCATAACCTCAATCAAGCCTATGTTTTCCTTTTTGATATGGTGTAGGGTTTCGTTAGGGTGGAATATACCCATAGGACGTTCCTCGGAAGTTCTGTTGTTGCGTAGTACCAAATCGCACTGGTACTGGTTACCTACCATTCTAACTATAGGGGTAATAGTATTGTGTGGGGTATCTCCCGTATGTGATAGTATATCTACAGTAGGGTCGTCATACTGTTTCCACTTTTGCAATACTAGGTTACACGCATTGGATAGTTCTTCCTTGTTAGCACTTTGTAGTCTAACTACAGACATTGCCCACTTAACGATTCCGCCACTAACTGTAGGGTAGTCTTTTAGAGTTATCTTATCTTCTATAGGAGCGGTAGCCATTGCAAAGGTGTAGTTTCCACCTTGAAAGTGTTCATGGCTTAGTATAGAACCGCCAACTATAGGCAAGTCAGCATTTGAACCGAAAAAGTAGTGTGGTAGCATTTCTACAGCGTCAAAGAGTTTGTTAAAAACATCCTTATCGATAACCATAGGAATATGGCTACCATTGAATAGTATGCTGTGTTCGTTGTAGTATCCGTATGGGGAGTACTGTAAGTACCACTTTTCACCGTTGATAGTTACTGGTATAGGTCTTAAGTTCTGCCTTGCGGGGTGATTTAAGTTACCTTGAAAGCCCATGTTTTCGGCACATAGTTGACACTTAGGATACTTTACAGCCTGTTGAGTTTTAGCCTTAGCGATATCCCTAGGGTCTTTTTCGGGCTTAGAACGGTTTATAGTAATATCTAGCACACCATACTTAGATTGATACTTCCACTTTAGGTCTTTGGATATTCTGCTATAGCGGACGTAGTTTACATCCTTGTTGTACTTGTAATACCAGTCTGTAGCCTTTTGAGGGGATTCACTGTACAAGCCAAAAAACTTGCTGTTAATCTCGTAAGGCTTTGGGGTTACTATTCCCATTAGTTTGGTATCGAATAGGTCTTTAGAGTTGTTAGTATCCTCAATGATAGACTTTTCTATAGCATAGGCTATTAAGTTTTCAAGTATTTCGTCTATAGTTTGGTTTGAGTTGGTAACAGCAGGGGTTTCCCAGTTGTCTACCTGTAGAGCCTCCATAAGTTGGTTTCTAATAACTATTTCGTCATCCGCATGGATAAGTTCATTCTGTATAGAATAGTCTATTAAGTTTTGAATATATTCATATATCATAGATAGCACCACCTTTTAGTCGTTGTAGCCGTTAGGATGGTTCTTGTGCCAGTTCCAC
>CAYXNU010000048.1:0-10509 GCA_964466485.1 uncultured Ruminococcus sp. | reverse complement strand
TGAACATCCGATGCAGATGCGAATGGGTTATCTAGGAAGATAAATAGAGGCGACTTGTTGCTGTTACCCATGACGTTGTTAAAGTACTTAATCATTGTGATGGTAAACATTACATACATAATATACTCTTGTCCAGTGGATGCGATAACGTTTTCCCAGTTTTGATATATAGGCTTGTCTTGGTCTACTTTCAATATTTGAATGTTTAGCCTGTCCATATCTATTCCAAAGCGGATGATTTTGTTAATCGATAGCAACTCGATAATTTGGTTCTTGTCGTAATACTTAGTTGATATATCTGTAGCAAGTTCTAGGATATATTTTTTTATACTCTTTTTAATCTTATCTTCAGGGAAACGACAACCCTTGCCACCAACGTACAAGTTAATCTTGAAAGTTTCCTTGTAAGAGTCATCAAACTTGCATTTAGATATTTTAGGGATAGAAGAAACCTCGTCTAAGATTTCGGTTAATATTCTGTATAGCTGTTCGGATATATCCTCGTCAAGTCTGCCTAAGTTTTCAATAGTTGTGTTAAGGTTTAAAATCATAGCCTCACCTTGAGATTTAAGGTGCTTTAGCTTATCCGCAAAGGCATTTACTTCAGCGTAGTTTTGCTTAACTATAGCGTTGTTCTTGATGGTATACTTTATCTGTTCGGAAATCTTTAAACCGTCCACGCCCTTGTATAGCTTTTTAATGGAAGTATTAACCTCATTCAAAGCGGACTTATAGTTGCTGTGCAACTGGTTATACTTTTTGTTCATATCGAAAAAGTCAATCCTTTTGGAGTTGTCGCAAGGTAGGTTTAAGTCCAAATGTTTTTCCGCACAGAAAAACTTGTAGAGTTCATACTGTACTAAGCCGTCATTGTACACCTTTTCGAGTTCAAGCTTTTGTTCTGTGAGAGTTCTAAGGTGTTCGCAAAGGTTGTTCTTGTCGGCATAGGACTTATCTAGTAAGGCTTGTGCGTCCTCTAGGGAGTACTTTCTGTAGTCGTCGTATTGGGAGTCGTCAGCGTTTAAACGTTCATCAAAGCGACTAACAGTAGCCTCTAGAGTAGTGTTTTGTATCAACATAAAGTTGCTTTGGTTTTTGAGTAGTTTTTCAGCGTTTTGCAAATCCTTGTTGCACTTTTCAATGGTAGCGGAATCGAATGGCAATAGCACATCATTAGACTTGTATAGGGTATCAAAAGGCACACTGTTGAAAACTTCTCTCTCCTTGATATTTTCTAGCAACTGAACTAGTATAGGTCTAACGTTTTCAGTTGCCCCTAAGTTCAAACCATTCTTAATGGCTCTAAACTGTTGTACTAGCAACTCTAAATTTTTGCTGTTTATAGGCTGTATGGAGTCGTCAACATAGTTTTCAACTTCAGCTAGATAACTCTTATATATACTAATGCTACTCTTTTGGTGTTCAAAGTCTGATTGCAAGGTAGCTATTTTGGACTGTATAGAAGTTAGCTTTAAGTTCAAGTCGTTAATTTCCACTTCATAGGAATGTATTTTCTTATTCTCATTAGTAATGGATATTTGATTCTTGTGGCTTTCGCTCATAAGCTTTATAAGTTCATCCAGTAGATACCTTTTGTTTTCAGCCTTAGAGAGTTCTTCCTCTAGGATAAATATACTATTAGAGTATTCTTCTAGAGTAGTCTTGTCTACTTCTAGTGAGTTTTTAGTATCGTCAAACTTAGCGGTCAATTCCGCTAGACTTTGGGTGTTGTTCTGCAACCTAGTATTTATATCTTGTACCACATCAAAGGAGTACATACTAACATGAGTTATAATCTTATTGCACAAGCTTTGAATACTGTCATACTCTGCGGATAGTTTTTCTATCTTGTACTTGTAACTTAAAATCTTTTGGTTGTTTTCTTCAATCTTTAGTTTAGTATCCATGGTAGACTGATAGTATTTAGCATCACGAGTTAAGCAAAGCATTTCGGAGAAAGTAAGCTTGTTGATATTCCTAATAGTGTTGTAAGGCATGATAACGAAGTTTTCTTTTAGCACCTCATCAGGGAAAGTTATCTTACCATTCTTTATAGCGTTGTAGTCCTTATCGGAAACTATAATAACTTCCGCCAAAGCTGGAAACTTTTCTAGTAGTTGAATGTTATTCATACTTTGTAGCATTTCCGAGCCGAAATAGGCACTGTCTAGTTCGTTCTGTAGTAGTTTTAGTGCTTCATACCTAGAATGTTTTCTAAGCATACCGTACTGTTTCATAGTAGATATTTCATTCTTAGCATTTTGAATTTCGCTGTTAAGTGTAGAAATTTCCACATTGATTTGTACTTGTCTATCTTTAAATTCGTTGTACTTGTTTTCAAACTCAAATTCTTCCACACCGAGTTCGTTCTTTAGGAAAGCAACTTCGTTTTCGTAGTGGGTTTTCTTACTGGTATCTAGTGCAATAATGCTATTGCATTCTTGAATAGACTTTTCTAGAAACTCCATGCTACTCTGTCCCAAAGACACTTTTAAGTTAAGTTCATTCTTTTTAGACTTTAGTTCTTCCAACTTAGAGTTGATATCCTTAATGCTATCCACTATAGCGAAAAGTTCATCACTTTCCAGTAGGGAATTGCCATACCTTTTAAAGTCTGCCATTTCGTTCTGAATATTTTCTATATCCACTAGTTGGTCGTTAAGTTTTTCCGATAGATTCTTAACATTGTCCCTAGAGGTTAAAGAGAGGTTTTTAAGTTTGCCTATATCCTGTATGCAGTCTATAAGGGACTGGTTAAGTTCGTCTATGTGGTTTTTAACGTAGTCCATTTCGTAATGAGTCTTTTTAACTTGCATATTAGCAATGCTGTATATAGTATTAGCGTATGCTGACATACTGTTGTTAGTGTTGTCAGTTTCGAGGAGTTGCAACTGGTTTTCAATCGTTTGATATTCTACAATACTATTAGTAGCCAACATCCTGTTGAGTTCACCCTTTAGATGTTCTATATCGTTTTGGCACTGGTTGTAGTACTGTTCGGACTGTTGCAATTGAGTTTGTAGGTTAAGCACTTCGCATTCTATTTTGCGTGTAATAAGATACTCTATGTTGTCGTTAAGGGTACTTATATCCTGTTGGGTATCCTCAATGGATTGAGTAGCGTTATCGAGTGCAACCTTAGTAGTACTTATAAGGTTAGAAAAGTTTGCATACTGTTTAGAATACTCTTTAAGGAACTTTTCGTACTTTATAAAGTCATTTCGATTATTTTTCACAGTAAACAAAAAAGTATCTATTAAGGCTATAATCTTATCGTACTCTTTAATTTCTGTTTCTATAGTTTTAAGTTCGCTTAAGCTTTTAGACTTTTCTAGCAAAGACTGTGCTAGTATAGAAATATCATCTTCCGAACCTTTTTGTAGCGAGGACTTTTTATCATCCAAAGCGGAAATAGTATTAGGTATTATAAACTCTGTTAGTAGTCCTTGCTGTGAACTACAACGCTTTTCAAAGTACTGTTGTATATAGTTTTCAGTTTGGTTAATGCTCATGATAAACCTATACACTTGAGGGTTTATATCGAACTGCCTAAGTGCTTGAGTATACTCCTCTGTTTGGTTTTCAAAAGTAGCAATGCTATAGCTTTGCGAATCTTGAGAAGATTTCTCATGGAGAAGTTTTTTCAAATCGCTTATAGATGTAGCACTAGAACCGTTACTTAGTTTAAGAGTATCCACGCCGAGGCTAAAGGAATCCAAATCGTTGCCCTGTATAATATAGTTAAAAAAGTTCAACTCATTTGATATTTCTTGAGATTTGCTTACCGCAAAGCCTAAACATAGTTTAGTATACTTGTTAGAGTCGTCCTCTAGTATAAACGACGCTACAGTGTGCATAGTAGTCTTTGGGGGAGTATTATAGAATAGAGTTTTAATAGTTTTGTTTTCGTCGAAGTAAGAGTTAGGCAATATAGTTTGGAATAGCATCTGTATAGCTAAAGTTTTACCACCACCGTTCTTAGCATCTATTAGAGTATTCTCTCCATTAAGGTTTAGTGTCACGTCTGGATATAGCATAGTATCGTTATTTGCATGGACGTTTACCAACCTAAACTTTTCTAACTTAATCAAGATTACTTGCACCTCCGTTATTTTGAATAGTATCAAAGATTTGGTTTTGAATGTATGAACTATTATAGGTATTTGAAACTATAGCCTTAAACCTATCTAATATGTAGATGGTTTTGTCATTCATGCCACCCAACTTAATAAGTTTTTGCTTTTCCATAAATTTCAAAGTAGTCATACATATTTGATACCTAGAATTTTTACCCTTTTCTGATATTTCACCGTTTTGGTTGCGGACTACTGGTAGCAACTCATTCCAACGGTTTAAGCAGTCGTAAAGGTTGTAAGACTTCTCCACCGATACTTTTTCTAAATCCTCTAGAGAACTGAAATAGTTAAACTTCTTTTCTACAGCGTTTATAAAGTCGTTAAAGAGTATTAACGATTGTTTTGGTTCTGCACCATCGGGACAAACTTCCGTAATGAATATAGACATTATTAGCAATACCAAATACAAGTCCACGTTGTTAAACTGGCTACCCAACTCTTTGCGTAACTCCTCATTAGAGTATGCAAAGGTTTTAGATTTAGGCATAGCAGATATGTAATAGCATTCGTTAAAGTTTACGACGTATAAACCCATGGTATTTGCTAATTCATTTAAGCGGTTAAAGGTATCCCAGTCGCTAGAAATAGTCTTGTAAACCTCTTGATTTTTTTTCAATGATAACTCCCCATTTTCCAGTAGGATTCTAAGAGATTCACCTATTATGTTAAGATTCATATTAGTTCACCTTTCACTAAATTAATTTTTAAGTTACCGATACTGCGTTTGTTAAAGCTATCCAGATATACTATATCGTCAACATCTGTAGATATTAGCATTTCCGCTTGATAGTTCTTAGATAGCCTATCAAACCAACACTTAGATAGCATACTTTCAAAGGTATCGCATACTATGTTGCTAGAGGGTTTTAATAAGTGTATAGTTTGCACGTTGGTATCTGTAGAGGAGTTCACTTCGGAGAAACTGCTTAAATCGGTTAAAAAGCTTAAAAAGTCTATGGAGTTTATAGCCTCTATACCCTTAGCATTAGACACCCTATTAATGTACTCTCTAATATCTTCTATAGGGGAAGTTTCTAGCATACCTATTAATATTTCAAAGAATACGCAATAGTTGTTAAACTGTCTGTTCTCGTACATCTTAGAGTAGTCCACAAAAGGTTTGGTAACTGTTATAGGCTCGTCAATAGCGTCTATTTCGGACTTAACTACCTGTTGTGCAAACGGCACAGACAAGTCAAAAAACTTAACTTTTTTAGGCAATAGCAAAGGCGTTAGCATAGAAGTTAGTACGCTAATATCGTTGGAGTGGTATACGTTTTCTAGGTGTTCTTTAAAGTTAAACCTATTCTCAAAGATGTTGTTCATACTATTTAGGCTCATTTCAGCTAACTGCTTACCCATAGAAGATATCTCTAAGATATACTGGTTTTGTAAAGTGGTACTAATGTTCAACTCTACATCTATCTTGTTTAGGAGTTTTCTATCGTTAGGGGTGATGTTATCATTTTGCGAAACGTCTTGATACTGTTTTAGAAAGTCTTTAGCTTGTTGGTAGTGTTCTCTTTCCTCATTTCTAAGTGATACAAAATCTTTCCAGTATTCGTTGTACATTTTGTTTCCTAGCGTAGCATCGTAACGGGCAATGTTAAGCACTTTATCTTTAAGGGATAGTTGTCTTTTGGTTTCTAGGTTTATGTTCTTTATGGTATCCAAAGCGGACTGGTAACGGTGCTTTTCAATCTGTAGTTTAAACAGGTATAGCGAAATAGTCACCTTAGAGTCTTGTGGTACTTCCCTAGAGGATATTAAGAATTGCAAACCCATATCAGTAATTCTGTAGCCATTGTTTTCTATATCGAAAGTAATGTACGCTACCTTTTCGGATGTATCGCCGTACTGGTATAGTATAGGTGTTCCATCTGGGTTGACTCCTTCTAACCTATTGAGTATAGTGTTAATATCGTCGTTGGATAGTAAGCTTTGGTTATCGAAATACTTATCGGTAAATAGCTTAATATCGGAAATTTTCATAGCATAGAAGTCAAGCCTACCGTTTTCCACTATGTACGATAGCAAAGAGATAACAAAGTTTCCTAAGTCAAAACTAAACTTGTTACGCTGACACATATAGAAGTATAGGTAGTATATGCTTAAAAACTCCTGCCTAGAGGTTGTACCGTTGTGGTCTATGTTAATATCATTCAAAAAAGTCAACTCCTTAGTTAGTATTTGTAAACTATATTAGAATTAGATTACGTTATGCTCTTTTAAAAATTCAGCAATACCGTCCTCATCGTTAGATAGTAGTGTAATGTAGTCAGCTTTAGACTTTATTAAGTCACAGCCGTTGGACATAGCCACACCACAAGACACATACTCTATCATGGATACATCGTTAAAGCCGTCACCGAAAGCCATAGTTTCCGACTGCTTTATGCCTATGCTGTCTATCAATCTTTCTATAGATACAGCCTTGTCTATACCGTTAGGTACTACCTCTATAAAGAAAGACTCTGAGCGGTATACGTTAGCTAAGCCTTGCATAGCGGATTTAATCTTAGGTTCTACAGTAGCTAAGTAGTCGCCATCGCCTAGAATTAAGCACTTAGGGGGAGTGTAGTCTATAAAGTCGGGCATAGATTCCACTACTTTAACGGGCATTTTAGTGATGTTAGCTTCTATTGCCATGTACTTGTTTTCAGCCACCTCGGAAATAATATTTTCGTCGTTGTAGGTTATAATATCCAAACCGTACTGTTTAGATAGTTTATGAGCCAACCTAAAAGCCTCTATAG
Organism: uncultured Ruminococcus sp.; assembly: GCA_964466485.1. Taxonomy (GTDB): domain Bacteria; phylum Bacillota; class Clostridia; order Oscillospirales; family Ruminococcaceae; genus UBA5884. The sequence goes on along the minus strand of CAYXNU010000048.1, from coordinate 3,617 downwards.
ATAGTGCATTTTGGTAGATAACCTCATTAGACTTTAGGTTTTTAACCTTAGCACCATTAAACGATAGCATATACCCTCCAAAGCGTTGTAGCTGTAGTTGTTCGGCAATAGGTAGTATACCCTTGTCGGGTCTGCCAGAGGCTATCGCCAATATAATGCCCTTTTCTTGAGCTTTCATTAAAGCGTCTAGAGTAGGCTTAGTAATAACCTTTTGCGAGTTGGTTAAAGTACCATCTATATCTAAAAATATGATTTTGCAATCTTTCATAAGAAATATCCTCCATAATATTAATCTTCTTGGTTATAGTTTAAGGCATAGGAAAAGTTAATGGTATGGCTAAAGGGGTCATAGTCCACGTTATCCGTGCCACTGGAGCATATTAGATAGTTTTTCTTGTAATATAAGGGTACAAACACATTTTCATTGAGTATGCTCTTTTCTACTTGAGAGTATTCGTTAAGCAGTTCTTGTGTGGATAGGCTCTGTTGAGAGTACTTTAAAATAGTATCCACTTCTAAGTTTGAGTAGTTAAAAAACTCATTAGTAGATAGGAACGTGCTTAAGAATGAGTATGGTCTATCGTCTTGAGAAGTTAGGGTGTATACCGCTATTTGATAATCTCCGTTGTCTATAGCCTTTTGAAACTCCTCAGTCGTTAGGGAGTCTATTAGTACAGTTACCGAAAACTTTTCAGCCCAGCCGTCCGTGATGGACTTTATATAAGAACTGTCCACAGTGCCGTTTTCCAAAATAATCCTAACTGTAGAAACTTCCCCAACGGTTTCTGTAGCACTTTTAAAACTGCTTAAGCTGTTATCCTCACTAGAGGTATCTATTAAGTCGGTATCTGGTACTAAGTCACGATAGGAACTGCCATTGAACTTACAAGCCGTTGGAACTATGCCGTAAGCAACGTCTATATCCGTTGAGGCTTTATTCAAAGCTGATTCTCTATCTATAGACTGTGCAAAGGCACTCCTTAGATTAAAGTCTTTAAATTGAGCATCATCAGTATTAAAGATAGCACCCACTGTAGCAATATCGTATCTTAATACTACATCGTCCTTGTCTATTGAAGATTCATCCAGTGTAGAGGAATAGTATAGGTCAGTTTCGTCCTTGTAGAAGTCGTGTTGCACCTCGGAAAGTTCTGTATCTTCGTCTATAGTAAACTGTACCGCATAAGGGGAGTAATCGTCAGTATTAGGGTTTACGGGGTTCTTTCTAAGCGTTAGGAAGTTGTCACTGCCGTACTTGTCGTAGAACCATTGCTTTATATAGAACGCCCCATTTGAGATAGTAGTAGTATCGTATAGCCCATACATAGAGTGTGTGCTATTAAAGAAACTTTCATTGCAAGGCATAGCATAGGACTGTGCTAACAGCCTTAAAAAGTCGCTGTCGGGGTAGTCTAATAGAAACGTTACCGTGTACTTATCACTAGCGTATACGCCTATATCCGTGTAGGATACATCTTCGTCACCGTTAAGTATTTTACTAGCATTTTTTATACAAGCAAACTTTTCACCATACGGGGAATACATATCGGGGTTGAATAGCCTTTGAAATGCAAATACAAAATCGTATGCAGTAACGTCCATAGAAGAACCGTCGTTTGTGTACCACTTGTAATCGTCACGCAAATAGAACACATACCTTAAACCGTCATCGGAAACGGCATACTCTTTAGTCACCCCATAGGATAGTTCTCCGTTTTCGTTTTCAACCATTAGTCCTGTAAAGGTGTTTTGTATTACGGTTATAGAGTTGGTATCTGTAGCAATCTGTGGGTCTAAGTTTTGAGGATTTTCCATCATGGTGTAGTTGAAAAGGTATCCTGTGCCATCCGACTGTTCTTTGCTACAGCCAACAGCAAATAGACTTATACTACACACCAACGTAAAACATATTACTCTAAAAAACTTAAACTTATTCATATTGCTAACCCCCACAGCACTTAAAATCTCAAAAATATTGTAAAAGCGTAACTTTTCACACTTTAGATATATTATATCACAAACTATGTTGTAAATCAAGTTAAATTAAAAGTCAAACGGACTGCCCATATATAAGGCAATCCGTTTAAGTTAAATCTATGAACTTTTATATTGTAAAAATCTCGATTAGTCTTTTTCTTCTTTTTTAGGTAGGGTAGTAAGCACGATAAATACTATTACTGCTAGTACTAGAGTACCTATTACTATATACTTAATCAACTGGTTAGAGGAATCCTCTGAGGAGTCATCCTCGGGAACGTCTAGGTTAATGCCCATATCGGAAAGTTCTATAGCACCGTCTAGAGCCTCGTCCCATTCACAGATAAAGCCAATCTCTTGAATGCTGTAACCTGCTGCGACACCGCCCTCTTTGGATATGTCTGTCCATGTGCCTAGAGGCATTTCCTCGCTAGTATCGTAAGTTTGGAGTAGTACAGCTATATCTAAATCAGTAGGGTAGTTTACTTCTTCGTTGTTAATCCAGTTGTTGTAGGAGAATTCTTCACCAGTAACCCATGAATAAGAACCGTCTATGTTACGTTCTGCACCAATCCAAAGGTTAGGCTTAGAATTATCTTTAACTATAGCATTAACGAAAGTCTGTTCGTTTTCGTCAGTGATAGTAATTAAGTGACCACCTAGGGCAGTACAGTAAGCCTTAGCGTTGTTCCAACTTAGATTCATGTTTTCAAATATTTGGTATGTATGACCATTGTATAGATATCTTATGTTTTGGTTGCTAGTATCTGTAATAGTAGTAACGTATTCCGAAGCACCGATAGTATTAGCATTAGTTACTATAGAAGTAGCTGGTGTAATTACAGATATATCTAATGAACTTTCGCCGTTAGAAACGTCAGTAGTAGTACTTTGATTTTCGTTTACTATAACATAACCTTGTTGGTTAGTCACTACAGGTTGACCGTTCTCATCAGTTACGAGGTTGCCGTTTTCGTCGTACTTGTAGCCAGTAGCGTCTGTAACGGCTGTTTGGGAATCCAATGTAGTGTTAGTTTCGGCAGTGGTATTAGTATTTTCGTCGTCGCTTACACCGTTGTCCCATTCGCAAATAATACCAATATCATCTATAGTAAATCCGCTAACAGTACCACCAGTAGAGGCTATGTCGTTCCATTCACCTAAGTTTACCAAACTGTTAGAATATGTGTACATCATAACAGCGTTTTCAGTGCCATCGTAGTTAGAGGGTTCGCCAGAACTCCAGTTGCTAAACCTTGCAGTTTCGCCAGTCACCCAAGAGAACTTTCCGTTTTCGTTTTTGGTAGCACCTAGCCAAACGTTCTTTTTAGTGGACTTACTAGCCATATTTGATACGAACTGTTGTTCACTAGCTGAGTTAATAGTAACCAAATGTCCTCCAAGACTTTCACAATAGCTTTGAGCCGAATTCCAGTCCATTGACTCATCAATCAATTTATAATAATGTCCATTGTAGCTTTCAGCACCGCTAATATCACTAGTTACAGTGGTAGTAACGTCCCCAGTGGTTTCGTCATCGACAGCCGATGCAGTAATCATGCCACTGTACATACTAGTAAGAGCCAACATTAATGAACCAACAATAATCTTCTTAAAACTTCTTTTCATTTACCGAAAAC
>CAYXNU010000047.1:0-10520 GCA_964466485.1 uncultured Ruminococcus sp. | reverse complement strand
AGGGCAACAATGTAGACAAACCTAGAAACTTAGCTAAGTCTGTAACTGTTGAATAGACTATTTAGGGGAACGGCTATTTGCCGTTCCGCTGTTTCGTTCACATATACGGAACGCTCAAGGAGTTTAGAAAATATGAAAAAAAAGTTTTTTTGTACGTTACTAACTATACTATTAACATTCTGTGTGGGGTGTCAATCCCTAGAGGAAGAAACTTTACTGCCTATGAAAACCGGTATAGTAGACGAAAACTTTTCTATGAATGTACCCGAAGACTATCAAGAAACGTCCTCGGAGTATATAGAAAAGTACTTTGTTAAAGACGACTGTGCTAGTATAATCGTTACTAATGAGAGCAATACCAGTGGCTACTCTGAAATAACAGAATACTACAACTATGCTACTATACAGTATGCCAAAACTTTCAATGACTTTAAGGAAATCTCTAAAGACTATACTACCGTTCAAGATAAGTATTCTGCTATAGTTGCGGAGTTTTCTTATAGCGTATCCTCTATAGATATGACTTGCTATGCAGAATATATTTTGCAAGGTGGTACTATATATGTAGTAACTTGCTCATCTACTACAGATACCTATTCTCAGTATAAGGATGGTTTTACCCAAACTTTAGACTCTATAAGTATATCATAAGTTTTACTTCTTTAATGTGAGTTGACTAAATATTTTTTGCATGGAACGTCCAATGGGCGTTCCGCTGTGCATTGAAAAGAAACGGATTTCGACCGTTCTAATATTTTATGTGTGTTTTTAGAATATTAATAACATTTTTTAGAGTTGACATATCTTTAAATTTATTGTACAATTAATATGAGTATTTTTGCAATATCAATGTAGTATTGCATTCGGTTCGGTTTTAATTAAAAGGATGAGTTCGTATACAATATTTTCCTTTTAATGATATATAATAATAGTAGCTAGATGTTGACAGTGTTTACAAGTTATATTCGGAATATCTTACTAGTGCTATATTTTTTTTATCCGAAACAAAACGGTCTAAATTTAGCGTATATTCGATAGTCTTAACAGTTACAGCCAGTTCGTTAAAAATGTCAACTATTGAGTTCGTGTTGTTTTAACATCTGCCTACTTAAATACACTACAACTTGTTAGATAGAAAAGAGGTAAATTATGTCTAAAAACGAATACAAACCTACTCCACCAAGGGATTATAGCAAACCTGTAAGACCTCAAAAGAGAGAGCAAAGGAAAACCCCTGTTAGGATTATTCCTTTGGGTGGTTTAAATGAAATCGGAAAGAATATGACAGTTATCGAGTGTGCTAATGATATGTTTATCATAGATTGTGGTTTAGCATTCCCCGATAACGAAATGTTAGGTGTAGATATCGTTCTACCCGATTTCACTTATGTTCAAGAAAACAAACACAGGTTAAGAGCAATAATATTAACTCATGCTCACGAAGACCACATAGGCGGATTACCATACCTACTAAAAAAAGTGAACGTTCCAGTGTATGGTACTAAGCTAACTTTAGCACTAGTAGAAAGCAGACTTAAAGAACAGGGCTTGTCAGGAAAAGTAAGGCTTAACGTTGTAGAACCCAAAAAGAGCGTTAAAGTGGGTTGCATGACCGTTGAGTTTATCAACGTAAACCATTCTATACCAGATGCTATAGGAATGGCTATCTATACCCCCGCTGGAGTACTAGTCCACACGGGCGACTTTAAAGTAGATTACACCCCTATAAACGATAGCATTATCGACCTTGCTAAGTTTGGTGAACTAGGCAACAAGGGAGTTTTAGCCCTTATGATGGACTCCACTAATGCGGAACGTCCGGGTTTTACAGCTTCCGAAAAAAAGGTTGGAGCGTCTTTCGATAACCTATTTAGTCAAGCAACAGGAAAACGTATCATAATAGCTACGTTCTCATCCAACATTAACAGAATACAGCAGATTATCAATAGTGCCGAAAAGACTGGCAGAAAAGTTGCACTATTCGGTAGAAGTATGATTAATATCGTGATGATAGCTATAGACTTAGGATACATTACCGTACCTAAAGATATAATAATAGAGTTAGAGGAGATTAACAACTACCTACCCGAAGAAATAGTATTAATTACTACCGGTTCACAGGGTGAGCCTATGTCGGCACTAACTAGAATGGCTATGAACGACCACAACAAGGTAAATATCACTCCAAACGACTTTATTATAATATCTGCTAAGCCTATACCAGGTAATGAAAAGTACGTTACTAAGGTTATCAATGAACTTATGAAATCTGGTGCAGAAGTAATCTATGAGGGTATGTATGAGGTTCACGTTTCGGGACACGCTTGTCAAGAAGAACTAAAGCTAATATTAGCCCTTACTAAACCTACCTACTTTATACCAGTACACGGAGAGTACAAACACTTAAAGTGCCAAAAGCAGTTAGCTATGAGCATGGGCATACCTGCCGATAATATTATCATAGCGTCGCTAGGCAACGTAATAGAAAGCGATGGTATAGATATGGCTATATCTTCACAAGTACCAGCCGGTAGACTTCTAGTGGACGGTTTAGGTGTTGGCGATATAGGCTCTATAGTTTTGCGTGATAGAAAACATCTTAGTCAAGATGGCTTGATAATAGTATCTATAGTTATGGAACGTGACACTAAGAGAATAGTTTCAGGACCTGATATAATCTCTAGGGGTTTTGTATACGTTAGAGAGTCAGGACCTTTAATAGATGAGGCTAGACACGTCGTGTATAATACCATTCGCAAATGTTCTTTCCAAGAGCTTAACGAATGGAACTACCTAAAGACTAAGGTTCGTGACGTTCTATCGGATTACATCTATGCTAAGACTAAACGTAACCCTATGATACTTCCAATCCTAAACGAAATATAATAGTTACAGTTGAAAAAAGCATATATGTGTGGAATGGCGGTTTGCCGTTCCGAACGTTAAATTTTAAAAATTAACCCATGCACGGAATCCTGCCCACGGGATTCCGCTATGCATAATAGCAAGTTTATAGTAGATAGTAAACTTTTGGAGGTGACTTCTCAATTTGGATAAAAATAAACTCTTATTCTTAAAAGTGTGTCTAGTGGTATTTTTTATAGCTATATTAACTATATCTATACTTATGTACAAATACAACGCTTTAATATCTTTGGCTTTTATAGGTATCTCCGCAATGATAGGACTTTTAATAACTTCCAACATAGTAAGTTTAAATAAGAACCTTTTAGGATTCTTCTCGGAACTAAACCGAAAAACCCTCGATGTGGAAACTTGTGCATTATATTACTACCCCGAAATGTTGATAATAGTAAACAACACCAACAAGATAGTTTGGTATAATAAAAAGTTTGCAGAACGCTTTAAAGACTATGGAGAGGTTTTCGGGCAAGATATTAGCGAGTTGATAAGTACTAATATAAGCCCCTTAAGGAAGTCACACCACAACACCGTGCAAATAAACATAGATAATAGGTACTATAAAGTATCGTCTGTGGCATATGCAGACTACAAAACAGACCTATCTATGATATGCTTTGAAGATGTAACAGAGTTTACAAAAGTTTCTAAGTTGTATGAACTTTCTAAACCTGTAGTGATGTTTATATCTATAGATAACTTTGAGGATATTTTTCAAAATTCTAGAGAGAGCGACAAGGCTCATATACAGGCTACAGTAGAACAACTAATAGAAGAATTCCTATCCGATTGCGATAGCATTATAAGTCGTATATCTCACGATAAGTATACTATAGTCACTAAACAGCAGTACGTCAAGCAGATGATGGAAAATAAGTTTTCTATACTAGACAAGGCTAGAGAGATAGTTACTTCGGATAAGCTAAACTTAACGCTATCCATAGGTGTGGGACTGGATTTTAATACTATTACCGAAAGTGAACAAGGTGCTAAACAAGCCCTTGATATGGCTTTGGGTAGGGGTGGCGACCAGTGTGCCGTTAAGTCCTCTGATGGCGGTTTTCAGTTCTTTGGGGGAGTATCTAAGGGTATTGAAAAGCATTCTAAGATAAAGTCTAGAATTATCGCTACTGCTATACAGGAACTTATTAGCAACTACGACGACGTTTACATTATGGGGCATAGGTTCGGGGATTTAGACTCTATAGGTAGTGCTGTCGGCTTAGCTGACGCTGTCCGCCAAATGGACAAGCACGTTTACATAGTTACAGACTTTGAAAGAACTTTAGCAAAGTCCTTAATAGAGTACGTCAACGCACAGAGCGAACACAACCTATTCATATCTGTACCCGATGCTTTAGCTAACTTTAAAAGCAGTACTAGTTGTCTAATAATAGTAGATACCCACAACAAAGATATCATAGAGAGCCGTGACCTATACGAATTAGCTAACCAAATAATAGTTATAGACCACCACAGAAAGACGGTTAAGTTTATAGACAATGCTGTAATATTCCACCATGAACCCTTTGCTTCTTCGGCCTCGGAAATGGTTACGGAACTTATACAGTATTTCAAAATCCCAAACAAGATTTCTACATATTCCGCAGATGCTTTACTATCGGGCATTATGCTAGATACTAAAAACTTTGTCATGAAAACAGGCGTTAGAACTTTTGAGGCTGCCGCATTCCTAAAAAAGAACGGTGCGGATACTATCGCTGTTAAGACGTTGTTTTCTAGTTCTATTGCCTCGTATAAGGCTAAAGCTAATATAGTCGCAAGTGCTGAAATATATAAGCGTTGTGCCATTGCTGAAAGCGATGAGATTATCGACAACATTAGAATAGTTGCTCCACAGTCTGCTGATGAGTTGTTAAACATCACAGGGGTGGACGCTTCATTTATTATATATCGTACTGCTGATTGCATTAATATATCTGCACGTTCTTTGGGTAAGATGAACGTTCAGCTAGTAATGGAAATGCTAGGCGGTGGAGGACACCAAACTATGTCGGCTACACAGATTCGTGATAAGTCCATGAAAGAGGTGTACTCTATGCTAATATCTGCTATCGATAGCTTAATGCCCGATAGTTAAAATTTTGTGTAAAACGTCTTTAGACGTTACTATTAAACTTTAAAAGGAGATTTTTGGTATGAAAGTTATATTACTACAAGATGTAAAAGGTACTGGTAAAAAAGGCGAAGTTAAAGAAGTATCCGATGGATATGCTAGAAACTGCCTAATTAAAAAAGGCTTAGTAGTAGAGGCTACTAACGAAAACTTAAACAAGCTAAAAGGTCAACAATCTTCAGCACAACACAAAGTAGATTTGGAAATCCAAAACGCTAAAGAGGTTGCTCAAATCATCGATGGCAAAAGAGTATCCGTTAAGGCTAAGGCTGGTAAGAATGGTAAACTCTTTGGCTCTGTAACTGCTGGGCATATCGCTGACGCTTTAGAACAACAGTTCAAAGTAAAGGTAGATAAGAAAAAGATTGCACTAAAACTTGAAATAAAAGCTTTCGGTTCATATGAGGCTGAGGTTAAACTATACAAGGGTATATCCGCTAAGATTGTAGCTGAGGTAACAGAACTATAATGGATGAACAATTAAATCAAGATGTGCAAATGCCTTTGGTGGAAGTCCCTAAAAGCATTGAGGCGGAACGTTGTATTTTAGGCTCACTGTTGATAGACTCCGAACCTATAATATCATCCGTTATGGAAGTACTAAGCTCTAAGCATTTCTATGACGAAATTAACTCTAAGATATTTTCTATCATGTCGGTGCTGAACATAAACGGCAAAGCCATAGACCCCGTGGAAGTTTTAAACCAATGCTTAAATGAAAACGTCTTTGAGAGTGAACTTGCTGGAAATAAGTACTTCGCTGATTTGATGGAAAAAGTTCCAACGGTTGCAAACGTTGTGGGCTACTGTAATATAGTTATAGAAAAGTATAAGTTACGTCAACTGCTAGAAATTTCTAACTCCCTAAAGGATAGCGTACTATCTGGTAGTATGGATTCCCAAAGTATACTAGAAAGCGTATCGCAAGATATTTTCAATATACGTCAAGGGAACGAAAAAAAGGGTCTAATGCCTATAAAGGATATCGTTCTAGATACCTACAAAAACATAGACAGACTTGCTAGTGATGACCAATATAGAGGATTATCTACTGGTTTCCACAACCTAGACTCTAAGATAACAGGTCTTAACAAGTCGGACTTGCTAATAGTTGCGGCACGTCCAGGTATGGGTAAAACTTCCTTTGCCTTGAACATAGCTACAAACGTTGCAAAAGCCTATGACAAAGAAGTGGCAGTGTTCTCCCTAGAAATGTCTAGCGAACAGTTAGTATCTAGAATACTATCTTCCGAATCTATGATAGATAGTCACCTTATGCGTATAGGTAAACTTTCCCCACAGAACTGGACGGATTTAGCATACACTTCGGAAACAGTAAGCCGATTTAAAATGCGTATAGACGACACTGCTGGTATCACAGTACAGACTATTAAGTCTAGGTTGCAGACCATAGAAAATTTAGGGTTGGTAGTAATAGACTACTTGCAACTAATGTCTTCTACTTTGCGTTCGGATAATAGAGTTACCGTAATTTCGGAAATTACTAGAAACGTTAAGATTATGGCGAAAGACTTAGACGTTCCCGTGATACTACTATCGCAACTTTCAAGAGGCCCTGAAAGCCGTACGGATAAACGTCCTATGCTATCGGACTTAAGAGAGTCGGGTTCTATAGAACAAGATGCGGATATAGTGCTATTCTTGTATAGAGATTCCTATTACAATAAAGCGTCGGATGAGAAGAACATTAGCGAATGTATAGTTGCCAAAAACCGTCACGGTGAAACAGGTACTGTTAAACTCGGTTGGAATGGTGCTTGTACTAAGTTCGTTAATATAGATAACAAAGCTGTTGAACCTAAATAAACTATTTTTGTATGGAACGGCGAACAAAGTTTAAATCCATCGAATTGGCTATTCTTTATAAGGGAGGTTTTACATTTGTTAGAAAAAATTAAAAAGGCTATATCCATGTATGGAATGGTTTCTACTGGGGATAGTATCTATGTAGGGCTTTCTGGTGGTGCAGATAGTGTATCTCTTTTGGTAGCTTTAAACGAACTAAAAGACTACTACAATATTAGTCTACAGGCTGTACACATAAACCACCAGTTGCGTGGCGAGGAAAGTTTAAGAGATGAAAACTTTTGTGTAAGCCTTTGCAAAGAACTTAACATACCTTTGCAAGTAGAACGCATAGACGTTAAAAGCTACTGTCAAGAGCATAAGTTATCCACAGAGGAGGGTGCTAGAAATCTACGCTATGGTATATTTAAAAGGCTATCCACTGGGAAGATTGCTACAGCACATACATTATCCGACAACTGCGAAACTATGCTATATAACCTCACTAGGGGGGCAGGTACTAGAGGCTTAATGGGTATCCCTCCCACTAGAGATAATATTATACGCCCCTTAATACTTTGTACACGTCAAGAGGTGGAAAACTTTCTACAGCTTAAGGGTTTCTCTTTCGTAACAGATAGCACTAACCTTTCCGACGACTACACAAGAAACAAGATTCGCCATAACGTTATACCTATACTAAAGGGCATTAACCCACAGTTTGAAAGTAAGGTTTTCGATAGCATATCTATACTATCCGAGGATAACTCCTATATAGATGGCATTGCTAACAAGCTTTACGATGATAACATCTCTAAAGATGGCAAAACCTTAAACGTGGACTTGAGAAAGTATCACAACGCTATAAAGCATAGGTGCATAGCTAGACTATTTAAAGAGAATGAATTAACCTACAGCCATGAGAGAATACTACTAATAGCACAAACTATTACCAACGACGGCAAGGTAAATATTACTAAAGATGTATATTGCATTTCAAAAGCGGGAATAGTTTCTATTGTGGATATTCCATCTAAGTGTACAATTGCCACCAATATGTCTACTGTTTTAAACATAAATGGCACAACTAGCTTTGGTAACAAGCTTATTGAAACTAAATTACTAGAAAAGGTCGGATTTATTCATAAAAAATTAACATATTATATCTTAGATTATGATAAAATACAAGGTGAAACACATTTACGAGGTAGAATTTTTGGGGATAAAATCCAGTTAAAAGGTAGAGGTTTTACTTCTTCTGTAAAAAAATTGATTAACGAAAACATCCCCGAAGATTGCAGAGAAAACCTTTGTTTTATTCAAGATGACCTCGGATTAATATTTATGGAACGTTTGGGTGTTGCTCAAAGGGTTTCTTGTGACAAAAATACCAAACGCTATCTAACTATAAAGATAGTGGAAAATAATCAGAATTGAGGTGAATTTTATGCCAAATGATACTTTTATCATTTCTACAGAGGATATACAATCTGCTATAGAAAAGTTGGCAGATACTCTCTCTAACGATTATAAGGGTAAGCCTTTGTTGGCTGTATGTGTTCTAAAGGGTGCGGTAATGTTCTATACCGACTTACTTAGAAAACTATCTACTCCAGTTAGAATGGACTTTGTAGCGGTTTCTAGCTATGGTGCTAATACTACATCCTGTGGAGAGATTACTTTTAGGGCTAGAACACACATATCCGACGAGGAATTGAAAAACTACCACATTTTAATAGTAGAAGATATTATTGATACTGGTAATACCTTATATTGGCTAAAAGAGTACTTTTCTAAAAAGAACCCTTTATCCGTTAAGATATGCACCCTTATCGATAAGCCATGTAGACGTGTTGCAGACGTTCAAGCAGATTACCATTGCTTTACTATCCCCGATAGGTTTATAGTAGGCTATGGTTTGGACTTTAACGAACTTTACAGAGAATTGCCGTATATTGCAGATATAGACTATGTGGAAAACTTAAATAAAGCATAGTCTAATGTGGTTACATACGGACAACAAAAGATTGGAGTGAATTATTATTGCCACCTAAAAAGTCTAATAGGGGAGGATTCGGAGCTTTAGCTTATATTGTAGTTATAGCAATATTTATATTCTTAGCTGTTGTAGTTCCAAACTTATCTTCTCCACAACAAAAAGAACACACATATTCCGAAATTATGGAATACTTCGATAACTACGAAGTTAGCAAAATGACGTTAGACCTCGGTACTTGTGAGTTGAAAATTACAGTAAACGACGAGGAAACTAACACCACTGAAGAAATTGAATATACTGTGCCTAACATAAGTGTATTCTTACAGGATATACATTCGGATACCAACGATTATCGTACAGAGTATAACAAGTTGCACCCCGATGCACCACTTGAACAAGATTATTACAAGATAACCGATAACTCGTGGTTGATAACCGTAATACCTACTGTAGTCTTTATGATTATAAGTGTTGCACTCGTGGTATTCATGATGAAACAGACTACTGGTGGAAGTAAGTACACCAACTTTGGTAAGTCTGGAGTTAGACCCGACCAACGCAAAAACAAAACCACTTTCGCAGACGTTGCAGGTGCAGACGAAGAAAAAGAAGAAATGGCGGAAATCGTGGACTTTTTGAAAAACCCTAAAAAGTATTCCGATATGGGTGCAAGAATCCCAAAGGGTGTATTGCTTTTAGGCCCTCCGGGTACTGGTAAAACTTTACTAGCTAGAGCCGTTGCAGGTGAGGCAGGTTGCCCATTCTTCCCAATCTCAGGTTCGGATTTCGTTGAAATGTTCGTAGGTGTCGGTGCTTCAAGAGTTCGTGACTTATTTGAACAGGCTAAAAAGAGTTCGCCATCTATTATATTTATAGACGAAATAGACGCTGTAGGTCGTCATAGGGGTGCTGGTCTTGGTGGCGGTCACGATGAGCGTGAACAAACCCTTAACCAACTACTAGTCGAAATGGATGGCTTTACTGGTAACGACAGCGTTATAGTAATCGCTGCTACCAACCGCCGTGATATCCTAGACCCTGCACTATTACGTCCTGGACGTTTCGATAGACAGATTTTAGTTAGCTACCCTGACGTTAAAGGTAGAGAGGAAATCTTAAAGGTTCACACTAAAAAGAAACCTCTTGCCCCCGATGTTGACTTAAAAACCATTGCACAGACTACCGTTGGCTTTACTGGTGCGGATTTGGAAAACCTAGTCAATGAGGCATCATTGTTGGCTGTTAGGGCAAACCGTCAAGCCATTAAAATGCAAGATATAGAAGAAGCTACTATTAAGGTTATTGCTGGTCCTGAGAAGAAGTCTAGGGTTGTATCCGACAAGGAAAAGCGTTTGACTGCCTACCATGAGGCTGGTCATGCGATATGTACTTTCAATTGCCCTACTCAAGATAAGGTACATCAAGTGTCTATTATTCCTCGTGGAATGGCTGGTGGTTATACTATGTCGCTCCCTGAGTACGATAAGTCTTTCGTTAGCAAAACCGAAATGGAAGAAAATATCATTACACTACTAGGTGGTAGGGTTGCCGAAAAGCTTATCCTAAAGGATATCTCTACTGGTGCATCTAACGATATCGAAAGAGCTACTAACATCGCTAGAAGTATGGTTACTAAGTACGGCTTTAGCGAAAACC
>CAYXNU010000046.1:0-10528 GCA_964466485.1 uncultured Ruminococcus sp. | reverse complement strand
GAAAAGTTTTCGTACGTTCCAAAACTAGTAAACGAACATATGCAACTATTTTTAAACACTCGCAAGGGCGATGTTAGAGAGAATCCAGTGGCTATTGAAAAACTTTACTTTGGGGATGTGTTCTACTTTACTTGCATAGATTTAGAACAGAAACTTAAACCAGTGCATGAAATTCTAAAGGGGAATTATAACTGTATCTACCAAAAAGATTATTATAGCAATAGGCAATGGCTTGAAATACTCCCAAAGGGTGCTAACAAATCCAATGCGGTGTTGCAACTGAAAGAACTTCTACACTGTGACAAAATAGTATCTTTTGGCGACGGCATTAACGATATCGAAATGTTTAAAATATCCGATGAGTGCTATGCCGTTTCTAATGCGGTAGATGAGGTAAAGTCCATAGCTACGGCTATTATTGAAAGTAATCAAAATGACGGCGTGGCTAAATATTTAAGTAAATTGTAGGAGGTACTAAACAACATGAGCGAAAAAGCTATGGTTGAAAATGAAATCCAAAATGTCATTGAGGAGTTTAACATAGATACCAAAAGATTCTTTAGGGTGTCGGAAGAAAAGTCTAAAGAGATTGCAGAGGATGTATTCTACTGCTATGCGGATATTTCTAGATATAATAAGGTGTCCCTAAACCGTATTTACGACAGGCTAGACGAACGCTTTCAAAACTACCTATCCAAAGGGATAAACTTTGGGGAACTCTCATGGGAGGAGTTTTTGGGGTATATATACCAGTTTGCACCTAAAAAAGATAATTTGGTATATCTAATAGTAGCAGGTAACAGGGGAGAAGACTACTCTGTAATATACGAGGGTGAACTATCGGAAGTGGTAAAAGTACTATTTAATGGTGTTCCTTTGGGCAACAATGGGGATTTTACTATCGTGCCTAAACACTATGACTGGCTTATATACTACCACGACGCTCAAGAAAGACTTCGCTATATAACAGAAAACGCTCAAGGTTAAGAAACGTATTATGTAATTATGAAAACTTTAAAAAAATTTAAATCTATATTGATACTTTGTATTGTGATTATTATTGCTGGTGCTGTGGCTTTTTGTGTAACGTCAACTAGTTTGGATGAGGAAATATCTAACATCTTAACTAGTAATGAGATTGGGGGCATGGATATGTCTTGTGCTGTGGAAACTAGACTGCAAGTGTACATCGAGGGCGACTACGATAACAGTAGCATATCTAATAACACTATGACGGGTTACGTCCTAGACGTTCCGTATATCAACCAAACTATAAAGTATCCCACGGGTTGCGAAAGCGTAAGTACCACGACGGTTTTGCAATACTACGGCTTAGACGTTTCAGTGGATGACTTTATAGATAACTATCTACCTATGGCAGAACTTGAGATTATTGGTTATGATGACGATGGCGAAAAGATTCTATCTGGGGAAAACCCTAACGAATACTTTATAGGAAACCCCAAAACCTATGGCGGTTTGGGTTGCTATGAAAAGGTTATTGCAAAGTCTGTTAAGGCTCTGCTAAAAGATTACAACCTAGAAAAGAGTTTTAAGGTTAAAGCACATACTAACCTATCTATTAGGGATATTGAAAAGTATTTAAGTAAGAATATACCAGTTATAGTGTGGGCTACTCAAGATATGAAACAGTCGGAGGAGGGTTTGAAGTGGTATCTAGGCGACAGCAAAAAAGTATTCCAGTATATGAAAAATGAGCATTGCTTAGTGGCTATTGGCTACGACGACGATTACATATATTGCAATGACAGTCTTGTGGGCAGAATAGCTTACCCTAAAAAAATATTCGAGGATAGGTATAAACAGATGGGTAGCCGAACGGTTACTATCGTTCCTTTGGACTGATAGGCTTTAAAAAAAATTTTAAATATTTTTTCTAAAAACTATTGAAATATGTGGAATCTTATAGTATAATATTCATATAAATTTAGTATATTATTAAGGAAGGTGTTTTATATGCAAAAATTTAACTACTTAACCATAGATAGACAGTTTGCAAGTGGCGGTTTAGAAATAGGTCAAAAGGTTGCTGAAACTTTAGGGATACCTTTCCACAACCAAGATATCTTAGAAATGTCTGCTAGAAACTTAGGTGTGACTTTAGACAAGGCTCAAAAGTCCGAGGAAACTATTGCTAGTAGTGTAATCTACAGCCTTTCATTAGCTTCTAACCCTAGCTTGTACGACAACGGTGTAATTCCTATGGCAGATAAAATCTTTTTTGAACAGTCAAAAATTATTCGTGAATTCGCAGATAGAGAGGTTTCTTGCGTAATAGTCGGCAGATGTAGCGACGTTATTTTGGGCAACCGCCCAGACTGCTTAAGGGTGTTCATATGTGCCGATATGCAGTACAGAGTCAATCGTGCTGTGGATAAGTACGGCTACAAGCCCGTTGAGGCTGAAAAGGTTCTTCGTAAGAACGACCGCCGTAGAACTAGTTTCTATGAGTTCAACACTGACAAAAAATGGGGCTATCGTGAAAACTATCACATGATACTAAATAGTTCCTCTTTGGGCATAGATACTTGTGCCGAAATTATCGCAAACGTTATGAAATAGTTGGTGTTAAGTATACGCTATGCTATTATGGTTTTACATAAAAATTTCCACACGGATGGCTTTAATATCTGTGTGGAAATTTTATTTTTCAAAGAAAAAAGAACTCGCTTAGGAGTTCTTTTCAGTAGTTAAGTATCTCATAAAAATACTGCCAATAGCATTGCCGATTACGGCTACCACTATTACACTCAAAACGCCCAAAACCGTAACGTTTGATGATAGCGACTTGCTACATAATGCTAAAGTTAAATAGCCAACATATGCTATAGAGTGGTAATATCCGCTAAGTATAAAGACAGGTATTCCGACAAAGACGGCTATGTATTTAGCCATACCATTGCACATTTTGTACCTATCTACGGCGATTATCATTATTACACCGCACATGATGGCTTTTATTAGCAAGGATGTGAAACTCAAGTTTACGGAAGTTTCAACGATGCTAACAGCCTTGTCAAAAACCTCTTGAGATGCCGTAAACGATAGCAAAGCACTCATCACAGCGATGCCCACTATGTTAAATAGCAAAACTTTCAAAAGGTCAAAGATAGCACTCTTTCCATTTGCTTTGGTATTTTCGACGGCATAGCCTATCATACCAGTAAATAGATTTAACTTGTACTCACACACGCAGAATAGCCCAAAGCTAAACAAGAACGCTCCTACATACTTAACATCACATGATAAGTACACAAAAACTCCCATGGCAATGAATATTCCCGATGTGATTGCTTTTTTTACAGAAACCATATATATATCCTTTCTTTTATTTCAACCATAGACTATTATATATTTTTTTAGTAATCATGTCAATAAATAGCGTATGATTATATAAAATTAGAATTGCTTATGTAAAAAAATGCATAGTTAATATATGCTAACTCTCGATATACTTCCAATTAGTTACATCGAATAGACCGCTATCATTTAGCTTTAGTTCTGGGATAACCACCAAAGATAGGAAAGACAACAACATCAAAACGGTGGAACTTCCATCTTTAGAGATTTCCTTAGCCTTTTGAACTATCGTATCATTTTCGGATAGCACTTCCAAATAAGGCTTGTTGGACATCAGCCCTGCAACTTCTAGCTCCATGTAGGCGATAACTTTACCATTACTTACTATACACATACCGCCATTAGAACCCAAACTATTCACAGCTAAAGCCATATCTTCGGGGTTGTCCCCTAAAACTGTAATATTATGGCTATCGTGACCGATAGTCTGTGCTATTGCACCATTTTGGATATCTATGTTTTTAATAAAGGCTTTTCCTATGTTTCCAGTCGCATGGTGACGCTCCACCACGGCACACATAACTAAGCCGTCTTTTGTAGGGGCATAGGCTTTTTTGGTAATTAAAGAGCCTTGCGAAACCTCAATAACTGGGGTGTTAGGGTTGAACTCCAACGCAAAATCTTGAGGACTTACGGGCTTTATATGTACCGTTTTTGCCACTTTTGAAACGTCTGTAGGGGTGCTTTCAAAGGTAGGTTTTCCGCCCTCGGATACCACTACACCGCCTTTTAGAACCATGTAGATGTTTTCCAAATCCTTGTCGCAAACTACAATATCTGCTAAGTAGTTAGGAGCGATAGCACCTTTTTGTTTTAGGTTGTAAATTTTTGCAGGGTTGATAGTAGCCATAGTCAAAGCATCTTCCAAAGGCAACCCACATGATACCGCCTTTTTAATGCAGTTTAGTATAGTGCCTTCTTGTACTATTTCGGTTATGTGCTTGTCATCCGTGCAAAAAGCGAACCTATTCAAATTGTACGGCGTAATGGCTTTAACTAACGCTTCTACGTTCTTAGCACCAGTACCCTCTCTAACTAGTACGCTCATTCCCATGGATATTTTTTCTAAAGCTTCTTCTACTGTGGAACATTCGTGGTCGGTTTGAATACCACCACAGACGTAAGCACAAAGTTCCTTGCCACTAAGCAACGGTGCATGACCATCCACAAATAGCCCACACGACAACTTCTTGATAACTTCTTCGTCGTTGTTAATTACACCCACAAAGTTCATCATTTCGGCTAAGCCTAGAAACTCATACTTGCGAGATAGTTCTCTAGTTAGAGTGCTATCTATTGCCATGCCGTTGTGTTCAAAGGGGGTGCAAGGCACACAGGAGGGCAACATATATTCAACATCTAATGGGACTTTTTTAGAACTTTCCATCATAAAAGATATGCCATCCTCTCCCAACACGTTGGCTATTTCGTGAGGGTCTGCTATTACGGTAGTAACCCCCTTAGGGATTACTACTTTAGCGTACTCACTGGGGGTTAAAAGGCTACTTTCTATATGCACATGGGCATCTATAAACGAAGGTACTATGTACTTTCCAGTGACATCTATTACGTTCTTAGCGGAATAGCCATCGCCTAGAGCAACTATCTTTCCACTGGATATTACTACATCTGTGCGTGTAAACTTATGGTTAAACACATCGAACACAGTACCATTTTTTAGAATAGTATCCGCAAGGGTTCTGCCCATTGCTACGTCTATTAAATTTGATAACATAATAGTCTATACTCCTTAAGCGAAAGATAGCTTAGATTCGTCATAGTCGGCAGGTAACTCGATTACATAGTCTTGATTTTCACTAGCCCTAATGATAGCCTCTATAAAGTTAGAGTGTTGTTGTTCACCGGTTTTTCTGTCGAATAGTGAAAAGCCATAGTCACCGTTCCAACCGTTGTCCCAGTATACTGGAAGTAAGCCGTGTTCTTTAGCGGATTTAGTAATATATTCTAGATAGTATCTGTGGCTTTCCTCGTCAGCAGATACGCCATTTTGAGTCTTATTTACAGCACCATATTCACCGATGATTACTGGAACACCTTGTGATACAAATGCATCTTCTAGCTTTTGGAATTCTTCCTCAACGTAGTCTTCATTGCCCCAGTTTAAAGCACGATTAGCACCTAAGCCCCAACCAGTAACGTATAAATCCTCTTTAAGAGCGTAGTCATAAGGGGCATAGTAGTGTACGGATACCATTAGTTTATCCTCGGCGGAATCCTCAGGGAGTTCAAAGGTAGCCTCGCCATCGTTAAAGCCGTCAACAGTGTAATCTATATCGGTATTCCAACCAGGGATTAATAGGCAACGCAATTCGTTGTTACCGCCACTAGCACGAACAGTATCTACAAAGATTTGGTTTAGTGTGTTGATATTGTCATAGTATCTAACGGCATCATCGCCAGTAGGCTCTTGATAAGTACCATCATGGATTTCGTTCATACTTTCAAAGATAACGTATTCGTCATACTCTTTGAACTTTTCAGCAATTTGAGTCCACATCTTTTCAAACCTATCACGGATTTCTGTTTGGTCTTCTTGAGTGATATCTATCCATGCACCGCCGGAAGTATCGTTGTTGCCATCGTGGTGTATGTCAATGATAGCGTACATTCCGCAATTAGTAACCATGTCTACAACCTCTTGAACTCTGTTTAGCCACGCTTCGTCAATGGTGTAATCTGGAGCGTCACCGCAGTTGTTCATGTAAGTTACAGGTATTCTAACGGTTTTAAAACCAGCATCGGCAACGGCTTGAATCAAGTCTTGATTTATAGGTTCGCTGTTCCAAGCGGTTTCGTTGCCTTTTTTGTTAGAGTACGCATCTAGGGAGTTGCCGACGTTCCAACCGACTTTCATATCGTATACTAAGTCCATAGCAGAGATATCCTGTATAGCATCGATATGACTTTCAACACCGTCGGATTCTTCCTCGGAATTTTCTACAAACTCTCCAGTGTCGTCACTGGCAGACTGTGTAGTAGTATCAGCGGAAGTATCCTCGCTACTAGAGTTTGAACAGCCTGTAAAAGATATCATCATGGATAGTGCAAGTATAGTAGAGAGAACCCTCTTTTTAACAGTAATGTTTTCCATTTCCCAAAATCTCCTTTTTCAATTATTAATATTATGGAACGTTCAAAATGTGACGTTCCATAAGTGTTGTTTAATATCCTAAATCTTCAGCCACGATTATGACTTTAATTCTGTTTTTCGTACGTTGTCTAGCTGATACTAAATAAGAACAGCATATTCTACTATCGGAGTTGCAACCGTCAGCCATAGAGGGACTATCTTTGCTCATAGATACGCATTCCCCAACCTTGTTGCAATAGGTATCGCAATGTAGTCTAACAGCGTTAGCAGGTGCAGAAACTCTCTTAACTCTTTCAATAGCAGATGGAATATCTTTAACGATTTTGTTACAACCAACTACCGCTATAACCTGTTTAGGTCCATAGACTATACAAGCTACTCTGTTGCCGTTGCCGTCCACGTTGTAGAGTTCGCCGTTTTCTGTGATGGCGTTTGCACTACATAGATAGCTATCCGCACCAAAAGCTTTTTGGTAGACCTCTGCTTTTTGTTCAGCAGGATATGCATCTCTATCTATAAAGTTGTACTTGCCACTTCTAAGTAGTGACATAATACCGCATTCTTCTAAAGTCATAGAGCCACCAGTAGCAATGGTTTCGTTGTCTGTTAAAAGGCTCTCTACAATGTTTTTAGCTTGAGTTTTATCCTCTGCGAAATAGAAAGCCATGTTATTACTTTCAAGAGCCTTGCCAACTTTTTGGATTCTCTTTAATAGTATACTTTTAGCATTATCGTCCATAATAGTAAACACTCCTAACCTATAGGATTAAAATTCCATATCAAAAGGGTTGTACCTCTTGTAAGCCTTGTCGTTTAGAGTAACACTGCCCTCATCCACTAGAGATAGCATCTTATCGTCGAATGTATCGCTATAGAGTTCATCTAGAACGGAGGCTTTGTTATCGTCTGTCCAAGTGTCGTCACGTTCCCAAATGTCGTATCTAACTACAACATAGTAAGCGTCATCTTCTTCCACAAGGAAAGCGTCGCCATAGGTTGAATGTTCAAAGATAGCTTGATTTACCTTGTAAGTAGGAGAGCCAGAACTTTCATCCTCGGACTTTGTAACGATGTACTCGTTAGGGTATGGGTCTTCTTCTTCCTCATCGGAAGTAAGGTCGATATCTGTATCGCCATCGCTTTCACCGATAGTAACATCATCGTCTGCAGTGTCTGCAGTAGTGTCTTCATCCTCGGAAGTATCATCTACCTTAAAGGCACTAGCGGACTCACTCTCAATAATTCCAGTACCCTCATCGTCGGTAGTTTCAGCCTCTGCCTCTGCTTCAGCTTCTTGTTCAGCGGCTAAGTCGTCCTTGTACTGTTGATACTCATCTATAAGGCTGTCGAAATCTTCGCCGTTGTTAGCACGTTTTAGGTAGTCGTTAGCCATAGTTTCCATTTCAGTATCTAGGAAGTTACCATCGCTGTCAGTGGAGTTTAGACAGATGTATTTAACTCTAGCGTTGTTTTCTTCGTAGTAGTCTTTAAGTTCTTGCTCGTCTACTTCCTCGACACCGCCCTCGCCGTAGTAGTAATTGAATACAGCATCACGCTTGTAAGAGTAAGTATTGATATCCCTAAAGGATTCTTCACCGATACCGTTAGTGGTATAGTAATCGCTGTAGTATTGCCAATAGGTTTCTGTCATGGAGTCTACTGTAGCTATTTGGTCATCGGTTAGGGATAGTCCTAAATCATCGAACTGTTTTAAAACTGCAAGGTATATTTCAACGTCTTCAGTAGCCTTATTTTGAATCCATTCTACAATAGGGGTATCGTCTATAGTAGCGGACTTTAGGGCTTTGGTGTCAGTGGTATCGAAATCGGGGTCTTCTTCTGTAAGGGTGGTAGTAGCCTCGTAGTAAGCCGACATTTGATAGAATAGGAATATACCTGCTCTAGCCTCGTAATCATCATATTGAACAGCCCACTTAGTACTTTCGCCACAAGCGGTAGCAGTAGCCATAATTACAAGGGCTGAAATTCCAGCAATAATCTTTTTTATTCTTTTAACCATTAAGTATAATCGCTCCTTAAAAATATTTATTGCCCATAAATTTATAGGCGAACACATACTATATTATACATCATTTTTTAGAAAAAGTCTATAGATTTTTTTAAATACGGAAATTATCACTTAAATTTCACAATATTACCTTTAAAAGATACTATTTCAATTTAGACTTTTGAATGTTATACGTTATAGCTGAAAGCATTTCATGGGGGACGAACCTAGTTGCGAATATTCCCAGTTTCATGCCAAATGACGGTACTATTATACATTTGCCCTTTAAAGTTTGGTCTATAGCGTATTTAGCGACGTATTCGCTAGTTAGTGGCTTTACGCTAAAGCTTACCCCTGCGGTGTTGTTAAAGTTTGTGTCCACTGGCCCAGGGCATAGAACGCTAACTTTTACATCGGACTTATCTCTGCGGAGTTCTTCCTTTAGAGCTAAACTCAACCTTAAAACATAGTTCTTAGAGGCGTAATAAGACGACAATAAAGGTCCAGTCATGAACCCCGCACTAGAGGATACATTTAATATGTATCCGCTATTTTTAGCTTTAAAATCTTTCAAGAATAGTTTAGTTAATATGTGTACTGCTTTTATGTTTACGTTTATTAGTTCTAGTTCACGTTCTAGGGAGGTGCTATCGAATTTGCCAAATACTCCAAACCCAGCGTTGTTTACTAAAAAGTCAATGGATATGTCGTTAAGTTTGCAGTAGCTGTATAGCCTATATGCTGAATTATCTTTAGATAGGTCTAAACATACCGCCTTAACTTTTACTCTTTTAGATAGTTCTATAGCTAAAGATTGTAAACTATCTTTACTTTTGTTACTAGACGTTATTACCAAATTATATCCCAGTTGGGACAGATACTTTGCCATATCTCTACCAATTCCAGAACTTGCTCCAGTGATTAATGCCCACATAATATATAACACTCCTTTATGCTTTTTTAGTATAATATAACATAATAATCCCTAAAAGTCAATCTAAAAATTTGACTTTAAAGTATATTTCTGCTATAATTATATTAGAAAAATTGTTATAGTTTTAGAGGTGATTTTATTATGTTAGATGTTTGTTTACTCGGTACGGGCGGAATGATGCCCCTTAAAGATAGATGGCTCACTAGTTGTTATATGGAATACAACGGAAAGGCTATATTAATAGACTGTGGAGAGGGAACTCAAATTGCTATGGCTGAACATGAATGCAAGATGAGTCGTGTAGAGTTGCTACTTATTACACATTTCCATGCAGACCACGTTTCGGGAATTCCAGGGTTTTTGTTATCTTTGGGGAACTGTTCTCGCACAGAACCTTTAACGATATATGCTCCAGTGGGTGCAAAAAAAGTTATAGATAACTTAACTTGTATCTGTGGGGGATTGCCATTTAAATTGAACGTTTTTGAACTTCCAAACAACCAAACGACTACTTTTATTGCAAATACTATAGACCCTATGTTAGAAGTTACTGCTTTGCCAGTGCGTCACCGTGTACCTTGTTTTGGATATTCATTTAGCTTTAAAAGAAAACCTGTGTTCAATCCCGAAAAGGCTAAGGCTTTAAACGTCCCCATTAAGCTATGGAGTACACTCCACAAAGGCGAAATAGTAACCCTTGAAGATGGCTCTACTATCACTACAGATATGGTAACAGATGGCTCTAGAAAGACTATTAAAGTTACCTATGTAACCGATACTCTACCATTTGACGAAATAGCCCATTTGGCTTTTCGCTCGGATTTATTTATCTGTGAGGGTATGTATGGTGACGAATCCCAAAAAAGTAGCATGAACGAAAAACGTCATATGCTTATGCAGGATGCTTGTTACCTTGCAAAACTAGCCGATGTTGACAAACTTTGGCTAACGCACTATAGCCCCGCTATGAAAAAGCCCTATGAATATATTAACGAACTCTTAAAAATCTTCCCTGAAACTACAGTAAGCAAAGATGGCATTAAAATTACTTTGTGATATATTCATAAAATTGTTTTAAAATTATAATTAATTA
>CAYXNU010000045.1:1525-10556 GCA_964466485.1 uncultured Ruminococcus sp. | reverse complement strand
CCTCCACAGCCGGCTTGGTAATAGGTTTCTCACTAACAGTAGTACACCTATTAGGATTACCTTTCACTGGTACTTCTGTAAACCCTGCAAGAAGTTTTGGCCCTGCTCTAATAGCTGGTGGAGAGGCTTTCAAGCAAGTTTGGGTATTCATACTAGCTCCAGTAATCGGTGCTATACTTGCTGGTCTACTATTTAAAGTTATAGACATCAAACCAGCACCTAGAAGAAGAAGACCTATGCCAAGACCTACAGAAGAAGCTCCTAAGAGCGAAGAGGTTAGTGAAAACGAATAGAGATTACTCTAAAGGCTAAACTAAGAATAGGTATCTACAGTGTGTAGATACCTCTTACTTATAGATACCCTTTATATGTTATCGTTAAAAGGGTGAATGTGTATCATGCAATGTTTAATGTTTGGGAAAGTTTCCTCAACCTTATCGTGGACGTTTTCCGAAATGGCATGAGCATCTTTAAGGAGAGTATTGCCATCTATAAGTATAGTAACGTCTATATATATCTTAGAGCCGAATAGTCTAGTTTTAAGTTCGTCAATACCCTTAACCCCCTCTTGAGATATGATAACTGTCTGTATTAGGGCAATGGTTTCGTCGTCGCAAGACTTATCTACT
Source organism: uncultured Ruminococcus sp. (assembly GCA_964466485.1). Taxonomy (GTDB): domain Bacteria; phylum Bacillota; class Clostridia; order Oscillospirales; family Ruminococcaceae; genus UBA5884. The sequence goes on along the minus strand of CAYXNU010000045.1, from coordinate 9,927 downwards.
AGCTTATCTATAGCTTCTTTCATAATCTCTATACCCGCAATTATGATAAACACACATATAACCATACTAGCAATACTATCCATGATAGGCAAACCTAACATAGCCCCTACAATACCTATAGAACTTCCCACAGAGGATAGAGCATCACTTCTATGGTGCCATGCGTCAGCCATTAAACTGTCGGAGTTTATCTTTTTAGCGACGGCTCTAGTATACCTATACTGCCATTCTTTAACCAATATAGAAAACACCGCCGAACCTAAAGCAAAGTATCCAGTGATAGTAGTAAAGTTTCCCGTGACGATATTCTTTACACCGCTAATGCCTATCATAAAACCAGTAGCACATAGTATTATCGATAGCAGTAAAGCACTAATACTTTCTAAGCGTTCGTGTCCGTAAGGATGTTCCTTGTCGGGTTGCTTACTAGATATATTAATGCCTACCATAACTATTATCGTGCTAATAACGTCGGAGGCTGAATGTACTGCATCGGAGATTAATGCACTGGAGTGAGATACCAATCCTGCAATTAGTTTTATGGTAGAAAGTGCAATATTTATAACTATACTTGTAACTGATACTCTTATTGCTGAATCCCTAGTTTCTGTATTATTCATAAGAACACGCTCCTTTGGGTAAAAATATTCATCTATGGAAAATATCCCACAGATGAATGTTAAAACAAAACATATCTGTTGCATGAGTTTTTAAAACTCATTGCCCAACCGATTATACATCAGTTTGATTACTTTTTAAGTTAATTAAGTCTAAACGATTAGCTTTCTTTCGTCGCAGTATTCACATACTACAGTAGTGCCTTTACCTATGAAACTCTTAGGAAGATACTCCTCGGAATTTGTGATACACTTAGGGTTGTTACAACGTACACCATTGTGTACAGAGCCTTTTAGTAGTGTAGTCCTAGATTGGTTCTTTAGCATAGTAACTATTAAAGCCATTCTAATGTATACACCATACTTAGCCTGTTTAAAGTACAACGCTCTAGAGTCCTCATCCACGTCCACGGAGATTTCGTCAACCCTAGGTAGTGGGTGTAGCACTATTAGGTTGTTTTTAGCATGGGACATCTTTTTGGTATCTAAAACGTATGTATCTTTTTGGGCAAGGTATTCTTCTTCGGAGTTAAAGCGTTCACGTTGTATTCTAGTCATATATAGAACGTCTAAGTCGGAAATAGCCTCATCTAGAGAGAAAACCTCCGTAAACTTGCAACCATTAGCAGTTAGAATATCTTTTATATAAGAAGGTATCTTTAACTCATTAGTGGAGATTAGCACGAATTCGTTGCCCTCATAACAAGATAGAGCCTTGCATAGTGAGTGGACTGTTCTGCCGTTTTTCAAGTCACCGCAAAGACCTATCTTTAAATGGTCTAGTCTGCCCTTTTCTTGCATTAGGGTAAAGATATCCGTTAGGGTTTGGGTTGGGTGGAGGTGTCCACCGTCACCAGCGTTTATAATAGGGCAATCTGCGGTTAAAGCGGATGCCTTAGCAGTACCCGCCATAGGATGGCGTATAACCACAATATCAGCGTAATTGCTAACTATTTTGGTAGTATCCTTTAAGTTTTCGCCTTTAGCCACAGAACTATTAGAGGGGTTATCAAAGCCTATAATGCTACCGCCTAAGCGTATCATAGCGGTTTGAAAAGACATTTGCGTTCTAGTGGATGGCTCATAGAATAGAGTAGCCATAATCTTTCCATCGCATACATGAGCGTATTCGCTAGGGTTTTCATAGATACTTTGAGCCAACTTAATTAGTCCGTTCCACCATGAAATAGGATAGTCATTTAAATCTATCAAGTGATTGTATTTACTTTCCATAAAAATAATACTCCTTACTATTGTTGACATAATTTTATACTATGCGTTCTTTATAACTTCGTCAAAGGATTTTTCTTCAAAGTATACCGCATACCATATCAAGAATATAAACACAGTCCAAATCTTACGGCTGTTGTCTTTGTGACCCTCCTTGTGTTCGTCAAGGAGTTTTACTAATAGTTCGGTATTAAAGAACTTTTCAGCAGTAGCAGAAGTAAAGAAACCTTTAACGATGTTGTAATACTTATCTTCTTTTAGCCAAACCCTAATAGGCACTGGGAAACCTAACTTCTTCTTAGCGGAAGTAGATGCAGTAGAAGCAGGAGTATCTTTTTTGGAGGCTAAACGCATAGCATACTTAGTAACATACTTAGTATTTTCGTCTGTAATCTCATCACGAGTAACTCTATACTTAGTAGGTATACGCTCTGCTAGTTCCATAACTTTTCTATCTAGGAATGGTACACGAACCTCTAGGGAGTGAGCCATACTCATCTTATCGGCTTTAAGTAGGATATCTCCAGCCATCCAAAGGTGGATATCTAAATATTGCATCTTTGTAACTTCGTCTTGGTCTTTAACCTTTTCATAAAAAGGCTTAGTAATAGCCATAGGGTTTGGAGCGTTAGTAGTAATCTTTAGTAGAGATTTTCTCTCCTCAGGAGTAAACATATAAGCATTGCCTATAAACCTCTCCTCTAGGGTTTTACCCTTTCTAACTAGGAAGTTTACACCTTTCTGTGCAGGTATATGACTAGCAATGTTGCCTATACCCTTTTTCAAGCCCATAGGTAGCTTATCATAGAAAGTGCCATTAGGCTCGGAATATACGTTATAACCGCCAAAGAGTTCGTCTGCACCCTCACCCGATAGTGCAACCTTTACCTTTTCGGAAGCTATAGAACATACGAAAAACAACGCTATAGATGCAGGGTCTGCTAAAGGCTCATCCATGTGATACTGTATCTTAGCAAGGTTGCCCCAATACTCCTCTGGTTTGATAACCTTATTGTAGTTATCTTTGCCTATAGCCTTAGAGAAGTTCTTAGCCCAACCGATTTCGTTATACTTTTCGTCCTCTCCGAAACCTACAGTAAAAGTCTTGTCAACGTCGGCTACACAAGCTACATAGCTACTATCTACACCACTAGATAGGAAAGAGCCGACTTCAACGTCTGCAATCTTGTGAGCCTTTACGCTATCGTGGAATACGTCAGAAATCTCATTAACCCAGTCGTCAAGGGATGGCTCATTATCAGCATTAAACTTAACTTCCCAGTAACGCTTAATTTCTAGTGTGCCATCTTTGTATATAAAGTAGTGTGCGGGAGGTAGTTTATAAGTGTTCTTAAAGAAAGTTTCGTTGGTAGGAGAATATTGGAAAGTTAGATAGTTTTCTAGAGCAGTTTCGTTAAGTTCTTTCTTAAAGCTAGGGTGTTCCAAAAAGCTTTTAATCTCCGAACCAAACATAAAAGTATCGCCAAACTTTGCATAGTACATTGGCTTAATACCAAAATAATCTCTTGCACCAAATAGTTGATTCTTGTTCTTATCCCAAATTACAAAAGAGAACATACCTCTAAGTTTGTTTAAAAGGTCTGTTCCATATTCTTCATATCCATGGATAAGCACTTCACTATCGGTGCTGTTTTTAAATGTATGCCCTGCCTTAATCAATTCAGCTTTTATATCTTGAAAGTTGTATATTTCGCCATTGAAAACCAAAACTATAGAGCCATCCTCATTAAACATAGGTTGGTTACCATCTTCAGTAATACCTATAATACTTAATCTTCTATGACCTAAAGCAATCTTATCATCTATATAGCTACCTTCAGCGTCAGGACCTCTGTGTTTAATTCTATCCATCATCTTAGATAGAACCACATTAGAATTATCTATATCGTTTGTAAAGCCTACAATACCGCACATATAAAAAAATAAACCTCCTAATAAATATCATTTAAGTTGTATGGTATAAACAAGCTATTAAGGGCAAACTAACAATAGTGCATATGCTATTATCCAGTAGATACCAATAGCTGTTATACTACTAAATATTATACTATATTCTAAAGTTTAATGCAACAATTATTACGATAAATTTAAAAAATAAGTTAAAAATAAAAAAACATATTGCAAAATTATTGAAGTTACGTTATAATATAATTTGTACCTTGAAAGCAAAAATATGGTGCGTAGAATAAGTATTGCACAGAAAGGAAATATATTTAATTATGGCACAACAAAGTAGTTCAAGTAATGTTAGGAGAAATCCAAACGTACAAGGGAACAATTCTGGAAAGAAAAGAAAGAAAAAACCTAAGTTTAGATTATCATTTGTGTTTTTTATATTTTTTATTGTGTATGTAGCTAGTTTCTTTGCATACATGGTTCAAGCTAACGCTACTAATAAAATCCCTACCAAAGAGGACTCTGTATTTAGTAACATCTCCTCCGATGAGGAAGTTACCACAGAAGTAACTACAGCAACCACAGAAGAAGAATTAACATCTACAGCAGATAACCCAGTACCTGAAAGCGACCCAGTAGATGAGGAGTATTTAAACAGCTGTCTATTTATTGGTGACTCTATTTCCACAGGTTTTTCGGGATACTTCTTCTTAGATGAGGAAAACGTATTGGCTAAAAACGGTTTGAACCCTGTAAAACTCGATACCGAAATGATAGAATATCAAGGCGAGGAAATGTTGGCTATAGATGGCGTAATCAAATCAGGATTTAAGAATATCTATATTATGCTAGGTAGCAACGGCATAGGTTGGGCTTCTAATGAAACTATGGTAGACGGCTACAGAGATTTTATCAACGAGATAAGAGAAAAAGTAGAGGGTGCTAACATATATATAGTATCCGTTCCACCAGTAACTTCTATGAGAGAAGATACTAACGAATACCCTACCATTGAAGATGGTCTAGTATACAACTCCACTATAGATGAGCTTAACGAACTATATCTAGACTTAGCTAACGAAATGGAAGTACATTACCTAGATATAAACAGCTATCTAAAGGATGGCACAGGAAAACTTCCTTACAACAGTTCTAGTGATGGTATGCATTTCGATAGTGCAACATACCAAAAAATTCTAGACTATGTATGCTCACACGTTGCAGAAACTGGCACTGATACAGAAAACGAAACAGTCACAGAAACAGAAGTTTCGGAAACTGAAACAGAAGAATAAGAAAGATGGTGTTTATACTATGAAATTTTCATACACGAAAACTATGTTGCTAGTAACTCTTATGTTATCTTTAATATCTATGAGTGTAGGATGTTCTCAAGTTGAAAACATAGCTATGGGTTTGGAAAATGACATTGAAAACACTACAGAAACTACTAGCGAAAGTATTACTACTACCACTACAGAAGTAACTACATCACAAGCACACTATGACCCTACACTCACAGTGTCTATGTATGAACCTAGTGCTACTAGTGATATTTACGAAACAGAAACATCTTCCACTCAAGAGTTTTCACAGGAAAGTGTTTCTACAGACTACACGGAAAATGACGGCAAGTACTATTCCACTTACAGCACAACTTTAGACCCAACTTATACTACTACTGTCCAAAGTGTTACCACTACAGAAGATACCTACACTTCCACAGATACGCAAAGTTTAGAAACTACACAACAAGAATACACCTCCACAGAAAACTCCTCTACTAGTGAGGTTGTTAGTTCTAGCACTACTGTAGATAGTTCTTACCTATTTAACGATTGTGCTTTTATAGGGGATTCTTTAACGGTGGGTTTAAGTATGTACGACTACATTCCACAAGACTACACCTTTGCACAAGAGGGCATTAGTTTACTAAAGATTAACTCTTTGCAACTTTCTACCACTTGTGGATATGTATACCCCGCACAAGCTGTGGCAGGTTGGCAGTCTAAACACGTTTATATACTATTGGGTATTAATGGTGTTACATGGATTTCCAACGATACTGCTATTGCTAGATACACCCAACTAATAAACGATATCTTAACCTATAGCACTACCGTTGAAGATATTAATGTAATATCTGTGTTGCCAGTGGCATACTCCATGGAAACTAAAAGCAGTGTGGAAAGTGGCAGAATACTCAATTCTGAAGTGGACGCTTTCAACGAAAGATTGCAAACTATGGCTAATGAATTGGGTGTAAATTACATCGATGTAAACAGCAAATTGAAAAACACTTATGGTCGTTTACCCGATAACTTAACCGTGGACGGTCTACACTTAACTCAGCTAGGCTATGAAATAGTTAGGAACGCTCTAGTAGAAAGTGTACAGTAAACAACTTAAACTCGATACAAATAAAAGAAAGGATTTAATAGAATGAATACTAAAAAGATTATAACTACTATGTTAGTCGCATTAACCCTATTTATGACTGCTTGTGGTGGCAATAGCACTTCCACTGAAGCCTCTGCACCTGTAGCACAGATAACTCAAGCTATTACCGAATGTGGTGTAACTTTTAACGAACTCGCTCAAGTCCCAGATGATAAGATTGCTACTATCTATGGCATATCCGAGGACGACTATTCCGAGGCCTCCTCATACATTGCGGGTTCTGGTGGCTACGCTGACGAAGTAGTAATATTTAAAGCGTCCTCTAGTGACAAGGTTTCTGTATTGCAAGATGCTCTTAATGCACGTCTTGAAAGCCGTAAGAACGACTTCGACGGATACGTTCAAGACCAGTATGACATACTCTGCAATAGTAAGGTTATCACTACAGGGGACTACGTTTGCTTAATAGTATGTGCCGACAACGACACCGCTAAGAGTACTTACGACTCTTACTTTGAATAATGCATATGTGTTTTATAAAACTAAGGAACGCTATATTTTAGGCGTTCCTTTTTTGTGTTGTATAGTATAAGTTTGCAACATTTGCCAATAGTATACACATAAGCTTTTATTTCAAAGGAGTGTAACTTTATGATAAAAAGAGTCCTAATATGTGCTATTACTATGATGGTCTTTGCGTGTGTGCTGTATACTCATGTGCTATCCATAAGCTTAAACGATACCTATGCAAAGATGGGTGAAGAACAGTTTTACTATTCCGTGGACGTTGCTACAGTGTTTGGAAATATCTATGATACTAACCTACAACCCCTAGTGAACGACACCACTCAGTATATAGCAGTAGTCAACCCCACGGATACGGCTATACAAGAACTCTCTAACTATGTAGTGGATTCCTCCGAACTTGATAGTAAGCTATCTAGTGGTGTGCCGTTCGCTATTGAAGTTACTAAAAACTCTTTTACATCCAGTGATATTTTAACCTACACAGTGCCTAAACGTTACAGCGAAAATCAGTTAGCAAAACACTTAATAGGCTACACTAAGGACAACGTTGGGGTTACTGGTTTAGAACTATCCTATAATGATTTTCTACACGAAAGCGAAACTACCTACACAGTTAAAATCCCGAAAGACGGCTTAGGGAACGTACTACAAAATCTTCCTATACAGGTGGACTCTATGCCTATGGTTACATCCGGAATTGTAACCACCATAGATAGCAAAATACAGTCCTTGTGCGAGTCTGCTATGGAAAAAGTATCTAAGGGGGCTTGTTTGGTTACGGATATTCAAACGGGTGAAATAAAGGCTATGGTAAGCGTTCCTACGTTCGATATAGACAACTTAGAGGTATCTCTAAACGATAACGATATGCCATTCATAAACAGAACCCTTTGCGAATATAGTTGTGGTTCTATATTTAAGTTGGTTACTTCTGGGGTGGCACTGGAAAGCGGTATCTCTAAAGATTTTTCTTACGACTGCACAGGCAGTATAGATATCCTTACACAGAAGTTCAACTGCCACAAGCTAAGCGGTCACGGAATACAAGATATGCAAACCGCTATGAAAAACTCCTGCAACACATACTTTATAGAACTATCTAAGAACGTATCTAACGAGGAACTTTTAAACGTTTGCGACAAGATAGGTTTCGGCAGAACTACAGTATTTGCTAAGAATATATCTTCCGCTACGGGAACGCTCCCCTCTTTAGAACAGCTAAACATCCCAGCGGAAAAGGCTAACTTTTCTTTTGGGCAAGGGTACTTAATGGTAACCCCTATACAAGTATCCTCCCTAACGTGTGCCATAGCCAACGATGGCAATATGCCTATACTATACCTAGTAAAAGGCAAAACCTCCGACGGCTCTACACTATACGACACCCACGAACCTATGTACACTAGAGTGTTCTCAGAAAGCACCGCCAAACAACTACAAGCCTTTATGAATGCTACTGTGCAATATAACAGCGAATCCAACGGGATACCTTGCAACACTACCGCAGGTGGAAAAACTTCCACGGCACAGACTGGCAAGTACAACGATGACGGCTCGGAAGTGTGCCAATCGTGGATTACTGGGTACTTCCCTTGTGATAGTCCTAAGTATGCCGTTACAGTGCTAGTGGAAAACGGTGGCTCTGGCAATGTGACTTCCGCACCTATATTTAAACAGATTATAGAACTAATAACCGCTTACGACCTTTAA
>CAYXNU010000045.1:0-1425 GCA_964466485.1 uncultured Ruminococcus sp. | reverse complement strand
CAAGAGTATCTATTTAAACTGGTTTAAGTCGGGATTGTAACTAAAGTTAATACTCTTTAAGCGTTCTATTAACTCGCTCTTTGAACAATCGTTATCGTTGCAAAAATCGTCCAACGAAGAATACTCATCTCTAAGCTTTGTGTTAATGTAGCTTAACAATATTACAGGGTCTGTAGGTAGGTATGACATAACTTTTCTATCTCCTTTACACTTAACATTTTAGTCTATATCTTTAGGGGTTGGGAGTTTCTTTAGTACATAAAACTCCACCTCAGCGGTAGTGGATAGGCTATCCATAGCGTATAGCATGGCTCTCCTTTCGCTAGTAATCTTCCAATAGTGAGGAGTCATAATTAGCAAGTTTTTCACATTTTGGTTGTCGGTAATATCCACGTTAAACTTAATGGTATACTCATCCACCACAGTAAACCCACTAGGACACTGCGTCTTAGTGTAGCGTTCAATAATCTTAGGATAGATTATCTGTCTAAGTTCTAGTAGGTGGTGTAGTCCCGCACGGACTAGTATTAAGTAGCCGTCATCTTTTAGTATTCTAAAAGTTTCGGTATCGTTTAGGTTTGCAAACATGGATATTGCACAGTCTACAGAGCCATCTAGGAATGGCATTTTGGAAAGGTTAGCCACTAGCCAGTTTTCATTCTTGTGCGTTTGGGATGCTAACTTTATAGCCGTCTTAGATAGGTCTAAGCCATAGCTAGTAGGATATATGCTATTATCCATTAAACTTTGAGATAGTCTATCTAGATAGTAACCCTCACCGCAACCCATATCAGCAATAGTAAGGCTATATGCACCATTAAACAGCCTACCTACTAGAGAGTTTAAGCTATCGGATATAGGTTGATAAAAGCCACCCTCTAGGAAGTTTCTTCTAGAAACCATCATATCTTTGCTATCTCCTGCTGTGGATTTATTATGTACTAAGTTTAAGTAACCCTCTTTAGAGATGTCATAGTTGTGTTTTCCACAAGTACAAGAGTTACCTTTTATGTACATCTTATCACCACATATGGGACAAGATAAACCTATAGTAGTATTCATCTAATAAAAACCTCACATACTTTAAGGCGGACTAGAAACATCCGCCTTAATATTTAAAATATAAAAAATAAATAATTACATCTGTTTACTACTATTACTTAGTAGTTACTAGTTGTTTAAATAGTTCCATAGCCTCGATAGTGTTCTGTCTGTCGCCAAAAGCTGTTAGTCTAAACCAACCCTTGCCGTTCTCACCGAAGCCCTCACCAGGAGTACCAACTACACCGATTTTGTCTAGCATATAGTCAAAGAACTCCCAACTACCCATACCGTTAGGGCATTTAAACCATATGTATGGAGAGTTTATGCCACCAGTGTACTTAATACCGCATTCGTCCATAGTCTTAGCGATAATCTTAGCGT
>CAYXNU010000044.1:0-10568 GCA_964466485.1 uncultured Ruminococcus sp. | reverse complement strand
TTAAGATAAAAGTAGTTTCATCCTATGAAGATTCCGACACCCTGCCAATAGCCCCCACTGACGACACCGCTACCAGTGAGCCAACTACTACAGCCCCACCCGTGCAAGAGTATGGTATTAGTGGGTATTCTACCACACCAAAAACAGGTTATAGTGTAGGCTTTGTTCCACTAGTGATGATACTTGCAACTGTTGGCGTTCTACTATTTAAACCCAAACGCACTCCTCATAAGGATGATGATTTATGAAAAGAAAGTTAAAAAGTATTATGCGTGTCTTACTGATGGTTATTATTAGCGTACTGGTTGGCTGTAAAGTCTACAGTTGGAATGCCAAAACTTTAGTGGGCAATGCCCTAGCTATGCCCTTTGGGTACGGCATAACAGTAGTACTATCTGGGAGTATGCAACCCGAACTTTCAGTAAATGACATAGTGGTAATACAGGCTCAAGATAGCTATACCGTCGGCGATATTGTAGTATATCAAGATGGCGATTCACTAGTGATACACCGCATAGTAAGCATTCACGGCGACGAAATTACAACGCAAGGTGATGCCAACAACGTTGCAGATAGCCCTATATCTCTTAAGGATGTTAAAGGTAAAAAGATTGCTAAAGTTTCGCATTTGGGTGTGGTAGTGCGTTTCTTAAAGTCCTCAAGGGGATTTTTAACGGTTTTAGTGGTGGCAATAGTTCTATTTGAGTTGCCTTACTATTTGGAAAGAAAGAAGTCCCTAGACGAACAGGAAAGGCTTAAACAAGAGATTAGACGGCTTAAAAATCGATGATATTAAGTTAATGCAATTTGCCAAAGGCAAATTGTATTATTAGATTCACGGTAAGTTATATATGTAAAGAAAGGGTGTGCTTTTTTGAATAAAAGTTTAAATACAAGGAAAAGACTACACTCTTTTCTATATAAAGTAGTAGCTGTGCTATTAATGCTCACTGTAGTGTCGTGGTGGTTGGTCTGTGGACTTCTCGCAAAGTATACCGTAAACGGTTCAAGTGGCGATTTTGCAACGGTTGCAAAGATGGGTGGAGTATCCATAGTAGAGTACAAAGCTACCCTTGAAACCAACATAGACACGATGTTTGAAAACAATTCAGTGTATGCCCTTAGCAGTAAAACCGAAAAGGTTACATCTAATAGCTATCAAGCAGTATCTGGAACGGTAATCCCGAAAGATATATCTATAGTATTAGATGGCACTAACGATGTTGCGTGTACTCTCTACATTGAAGTGGTAGACAGTAGCGGTGGCTATATAGATTTCAATATGGATTCCAACTGTTGGGCTGAAATCGAAAACGAAACTATTTCCACACATGGCGGAAAAGTTTACAAGTATAAGTATCAAATTTCACCACATGAAAACTTAACTATTAGTAGTATTATTGAAAACAATTCCATACGCATAAAGGATACCTACACCAACAAGAGCGACCCCTCGCAGAACGCAAAGGCTGTTTCTTTGGACTTTTATGCATATCTAATTCAATATGACTAATCTATCGAAAGTGTATTAGTTAAACATCATGAGAGGAGATGACTATTAATAAAAGCAAATACTCATAAATTTTTAACCTATGCAACGGTGCTAATACTAGTGGTTGTGGTTTTTGTGTGTCATGGTGTAGTTGCAAAGTATGTAAATAGTTCTCAAAGGCTTGAAAACAGTTTCTCTCGTGATGCATACGATACACCAACCGCTAAAGCAAACCTATCCGTGGAAGTGGGAAAGCATACTTATCCAGTATACGTTAGGGTGAGTATAGTCGCAAACTGGGTGGACTCTAACAATAAAGTCTACTGTCAAGTGCCTACTGTAAGTTTTAATTACGATACCGAAAACTGGACACTATATAAAGATGGGTATTACTACTACAACAAGGCTGTCGCTAGTGGCAATGAAACTTTAGCACTACTACTAACAGACATAACTACGTCAACTTCTCCACCGACAGGCTATACTCTACATTTGGAAGTTTTAACGGAAACTATACAGGCTGTAGGAATAACAGACGATGGAAAGTCTACTGCAGTTATGGACGCTTGGAAAGTTCAACCACAAAACAAGGAGGGTGTAGACGATGTTCAAAACTAAAACCTTACTTTCAATAGTTTCTGCTACAGTAGTTTTGATATGTGTTCTATTTATTGGCAAGGTGTCCTATGCAGAGGACGACTCTATTATCACATTTAGCGATACCGAAATAGTTACTGTGACTATAAACTATTATTACTACAATCAGGCACTAACCACCTCGGAAGACTATGCCCAAAACGGCGAAAGACCTTATCCCGCTTTTGTGGCAAATATGCCTAAGGGTTCTACCACTATTGAAGAAAAAACTCCTACATTGACGGGCTATGCCCCCGATTCAAACCACGAAATAGTTAGCATTAGCTTTGAAAAAAACTATTCCGTGGATGTGCTATACTACCCCACAGAAGTACACTATCAGATTAGAATTAACAAGCAAAACTTAAACGATGACGACTACACTCTTTCGGAAATACTTAACCGCACTGGAACTACTGGCACTATTCCTACAGAGTTTGAAGACGGCTCTCTTGAAAATCGTAATGGTTTGGTGGGCTTTACTCTAATGTATCACGTTCCGGACGTTATTGCTGCGGACGGCTCTACACAGTTTGAATGCTACTATGACAGAAACTACTACCTTGTGGACGTTGAGTTGGGTAGCGGTGGCTACGGTGTGGAATCCATATATGCTAAGTATGGCTCTGTACTGGATATTGGTGTGCCTAAAAGGACTGGTTATACTTTTGGCGGTTGGAAGATTGTCAATACGGATACTGGCGAAACCCTTAGTGCAATACCCTCTACTATACCCGCAAACAACCTAAAGCTTACCGCCATTTGGAAAACTACTGAAAAAGTCAAGTATCGTATAGTTTACAAAACCGCTGACTTACAAGACGGCACTAACAGTACTACCTATAGTTACTGGTCTAGTACTACTGAAACCGCTACCGCAGGGACTTCGCTATCCCGTGATGAGATTATATCAGCGTACAAAAATAAACCTAGTTCTTTAGGCTTACCCGATAATCAATACTTTGAGTTCGACGACGCTACCACTAAAGCCAACAACGACCCCGAAATTACTGTTTCAGGGGACGGCTCTACTTTGATTAAACTATACTATAAGCGTAAGAGTTATACCATTAGGTTTGTGTATGCAAGGAAAGTTGGCAATGAAATACAGATAGCTAAAAGCACTGGCGATGGCGACTATACCGTCACTGGCACTAATAAGATATACTGGGACTATAAAGTCGCCTCAGTACCTACAGTGGATACATCAAAACTTAAAACAAGTGCTGGTGTTACGTTCGGTACGGGTAGTTGTTCGGATACAGAATATACCTCTGCCTATTCAAGTAATACTACACTGTACTATATAACGCTTACTGCTGAATATGGTGCTAATATCGAAAATGTGTGGCCTACAGACGTTTTTGAAAGTATTACTGGTAGTTACGGTAGCAATAGCAATTGTACATTCTCTTTTGGTTCGTGGGCTATGGAAAAAGGACTTAGAACACAGAACACTGGATATGAAAACATGGTGGGTAGCTATCCTACTATGTCTAGCAATATGATTAGCAGTAGTGCTAAACAACTCGATGATGGCTCTTACCTTGCACAGACTATGTATGCGTGGTGGGGTGCAAAATATACAAATTTTGACGACCTAATATCCGACCACATTTACTATATCTATTATGAATCTCTAGACGGTAGCGGTGAAACCCCCGATACTAGATTTGCTAACGACGATGGCACACTTTACAAAAAAGATAGAACTATAACGTTTCAGTGTGCACATAATGATACTACTCAAGTATTTCCATTCACATACGTTGGATTTACATTGCAAAATACCGCTACTAGATACTATTCTAAAGACTACCCAGAGAACGGAAGTTATATGACAAAGTACTACTACAAACGCAATACGCACACTCTTAAGTTTTACAACTACAATGCAACATATGGTGAAAGTCAAACGGTGAAATATGGAACGTCTTTGGAGAGTTTTAAACCCTCGGAAAATCCACCATACCCTAAAGGTTTAGAAACTGGCAAGTATGCATTTGATGGGTGGTATACTGACGACACCTATGAGAATGAGTTTAATTGGGCGGGTACTATGCCCGACAACGATGTGATAGTCTATGCATATTGGAAACCTAAAACCTATACTATAAACTTCTACAGCGATGAGAGTTCTTATTTAAATGGCGGTACTGCAATGCATTCAACTAGTGTTGCCTATGCCGATTTTGTAAACGCTAAAGATATAAGTATCGTTGCAACGGCTTTAAAGTCGAATACGCCATCGTATACGGTAAACGGCAAGACACAGTATGCTAAACAAGTTGGTTGGTTCTACTACGATACTAACAACGTTAAACACGCTTTCGATTTAGAAACTATGTCGGTATCTAGTGATATGAATCTGTTTATGTCGTGGACTACTACAGTCCCAACGTTCTTTAACGTACACTATGTACTTAACGGCACAGATACACAAGTTGCTATGGATACCACAGGTACATCGTTTGTGGGGATAACTAGAACTTTCACAGCTAAAACCAATTCCGACTTGTACGAGGGCTATGAAAAACTATTCCCTAATAAGTCTAGTACTTCCATACTAATGAATGAAGATGAAACTAAGAACGAGGCAACTTTTAACTATTTCAAAATGGATAACGTTCCCTATACGGTAAACTATGTAAATATCGATACTGGCGAAATCCTTGATACCAAACAAGTGGAAACTAATACCGACTCTGTAGTCACGGAAAAGTATATGCCTATAAGTGGATATATCCCAACGGCTTACTATATATCTTTAACGCTTACCGTAACTGAAAATGGTGAGCCTGACACTAAAAACAACGTAATCACGTTCTATTACAAGCAAGATACCTCTAATATGCTTTGCCATATAAAGTACCTCCTTGAGGACGACAACGGCACATATGTGTACAACGATACTAGTTTTAAACAGATAAGCTACATCGATGCAACCGAAGATGTAGACACCACTAAGACTATAGATATTATCAACTACAATGGCTATTCTGCTAAGTATTACACCGTCACAAACTACAACAACGACAGCCAAAATACTGGCAGTACACAGAATACTATAAACGCTACAGATTCCAAAATAAGTATATATCTAGAAAAAGAAAACGTCTATGCTAAAGAAGTATGTATCTACTATACTAAAAATAGGTATAACTTAAAAGTTTCCTATGAGCTTAACAGTACCGAATATAGCTATGTTAAATCGTGGACGGAAGCTTTAAATAGCAGTTTGGCAAATATCGTTCCTGATACAAGTTCGGCTGTTGTGTTCAATGGTGAAAAGTACTACACAAAGTATTATCAAATTGTTAAGAATAATAAATATAACTCTATCTATGAAACAGAATCCCCACAGCTTAGCGGTTTCAATCTGTCGGATAATCAATACACTAAAAGCATTGTAGTAAAAGTAGATGATGAGAACTTTAGCATAAATAGTATCAACTTTACCTACAACCCTATAAAAACCGTAATGTTTTACTATCAAGCGGTATTCCCTGAGAGTTTAAGTCAAGAGGTGTACTATAATAGTACTGTGTTGTCGATAAATCAAGAAAGTGTAGAAATCGGTGAAAGACCTACAAATATAGTCATAGCACAACTTGAAATAGAAAACTATCAGTTTGCGGGATGGTTCACAGATACAGACTGTACTATTCCAGTGGAAAACATCAACGGTGACGTGCTTACTGGCGAAAAGCAAAATATCCTACACCCATTGGGTTCAAGTGCTAGTGGTAATTACTACTATGCTAAGTATGAATATCAAAATGGAGAATTGACTATTATTAACACCAACGTTCCAACTAGTGATAGCACTCAAGCCTTTGAGTATATAGTTACTGGTATGGATACCACTAACAGTAGCATTGAGATTAAAGTTTGCATAGTTGGCAACAGTAGTAAAACTATTACAGGGTTGCCAATAGGAAATTACACCGTGACTCAAACTACATGGGCGTGGCGTTATGGCAATAGCCCTCAAACCGCAACTATAGAAAAGTCTAGTACTACAACGGCTACATTTAAACAGACTATGGCAAACACTAAGTGGCTAGATGGAAATTCCTACACGGATACTACACTTGCCACTAATGGCAACAATTAGTTTTGAATATTTATCAAGGGGCTAAAAAATATTGACTTTGCTATGTTTTAAATATATACTATATACATGAAAAAATTATTTTAAAGTATAGGAGATTTTTTATGTATAGGATATTCATAGTAGAAGACGACAGCGTAATATCTGGAGTTTTGCAAAAAATGTTCATTAGTTGGGGCATGGATGCTAAAGGTATATCCAACTTTAGGGCAGTCGTGGAGGAGTTTAACGAGTACGCTCCACACTTAGTTCTGTTGGATATATCTTTGCCTTTTTATAATGGTTACTACTGGTGCAACGAAATCCGCAAGGTTTCAAAAGTGCCTATAGTGTTCATTTCGTCCACTTCGGACAACATGAATATAGTTATGGCTATGAACATGGGTGCAGACGATTTTATAGCTAAGCCGTTCGATTTGGATGTGATAAACGCTAAGGTTCAAGCACTTTTAAGACGTGCCTACGACTTTTCTATAGATACCAACACGCTAGAACACAACGGCTTAACGCTTAGCCTATCCGATAGCACGGTAACTTTTGGCGAACACACCGCCGAACTAACTAAGAACGAATTTAAAATATTACAAGTGCTAATAGAAAATCATGGAAAAATAGTATCCCGTGACACACTAATGGAAAAGCTTTGGGAAACGAGTTCCTTTATAGATGACAATACCTTAACTGTAAATATCAACCGCTTGAGAAAAACTCTTTCAGAAGTGGGAGTGCTAAACTACATAGGCACGAGGAAAGGCTTAGGGTATATAGTATCATGAAACGTTATAACATACTTAAACTCTTTGGCAGATACCTCCGTGACCATGCGAGGTTTATACTCTACTTGTTGGTTATAGTCCTAATATTTGGGGCGGTGCTATCCTTGTATGATATCCCCTTAGAGCCTTTAGTGTATGCCTCCATGCTGAGTGGTTCTGTGGGGTTCGTGTTGCTAATAGGGAATTTTATTAGCTACTTGCACAAGTATGTGACTTTAGACAACCTAAGAAAAGAAGTTTTATACAGCCTTGAAAACTTACCAAAGCATAACAACTTAATAGAACAAACCTACACCGAACTCTTAGAAGTTATCCAGCAGGACAGCCTAAACTACAAAAACATCACGGAACGCACACACCTAGACACTTTAGACTACTATACCACATGGGTACATCAAATAAAAACACCGATATTTGCTATGCGGTTGCTACTACAAACTGGTGAGTCCCCAAACGTTAAGGCACTCCAAAATGAACTATTTAAAGTGGAACAGTACGTCGATATGGTGCTATCATATTTGCGTATAGATAGCACATCTACGGACTTTGTAATACGTTCCTATAGTTTGGATGACATAGTTAAAGGAGTTATCAAGAAGTATGCTAAACCCTTAATACTAAAAAAGATTTCCATTCAAATGGATGAGATTTCTAGCAATGTTATAACTGACGAAAAGTGGCTTAGTTTCGTCATTGAACAGATACTCTCTAACGCTTTAAAGTATACCCACACTGGCGGAAAAGTACATATCTACACGCTTGAGAATAGGCTATACATTCAAGATGATGGCATAGGCATTACCCTTGAGGATTTGCCTAGAATCTTTGAAAAAGGTTTCACGGGGTGTAACGGTCGTTTGGAAAGCAAATCTACTGGGATAGGCTTGTACCTTTGCAAAAAAGTCCTAGATAAGCTTAACCATAGCATTAAAGTACGTTCCTGTGTGGATGTTGGCACTACTGTAATTTTGGATTTCAGTACATATATACAGCCTAAAGATTAAAATTATAGCTATATCTTTAAATTATATTTAAAATACGAAATTTAGGTGAAAAATGTATTTTCGTTAGTGACGTACTAGTTATAAGAAAAAAATAATTACACAAATGTGTATTAAATTTTCTATCAATATAATATACTCTTATTTTTATGATTTTAATGGCAATAAATTATAGGTATTAAATAAGAATTTAACATTGACATATTTAAAACAATATTGTATAATATTACTAAATCAAGATATATTAATTGTTTTTTGGGGTGATAAAAATATGTCATATTTTAGCGAAACTTTAAGTGATTTAATACTATCTCACAAGATATTATCTAACGATGTATGTAAAGCACTTAATATAAGCAAATCAAGTTTTAGTAAGATAAAGAATGGTACAACCTTGCCTAATGATATTAAAATGGTGGAACAGATTGCAAAATCTATGAGTCTAAGCGTTTCCGAAAAGACTACTCTAATAGATACATATAAGGCAACTAAGTACGGTAATGGGTACATATCCGCAGAGGATTCTATTAAAAGGTTGTATGCTATAAACTTTAAGGACAGAAAACCATATCCACATACTGGCGGAACATCTAACAACAACGGAACGTTAGTCAGTGGGCAAAAAAGCGTCTTTGATACTATGGCTAATATAGTCAGCACTGCCAACAGCACCGTAAGATTGTTGTTTGTGCCTAGCAGTTTGGAACTTAGCACTGTACTTAAAAGTGTAATGCTACTAGCACCAGACAGTGTTAATTGTAGGTGGTTTTCCTACTTTGATAACGTTCTTGAAAAGTTTAGCAAAAATTTAAACATCTTCGTAAACTCTATAGAGATAGTATCTCAAAGGAATGTGAGTTTGCACTACAACTATACGAATCTACTAGACTGGTTAGAGTACTCACAGTTCCCCTATATGGTTTCTAATGAAAGTTCACTACTATTAATAGATAAAGAGTTTTCCAAAGCGATATACTTTAACGATGACAATGTAGTAGATGTGTATCAACAGCACTTTGAAAAGCTTTTTACAAGTGGCTTTGAAATCCTTGCATTAACATCTTCCATTGGTTTGGAAAATATGATAAACGGTTTGGATAGGTTCGTAAATACCGAGGGCGACTTTGAGAGTATGTCCTTTAACGACTTCTACATTATTGAAAGACGTCCCTGTATATTTCCAGCACCTAAGACGGAACTTTCTTCCAGTGAACTAATGACTTTCATTAAAGACGATACTAAAAACTATGAGTTAGCTGTAAAGTATCTAAACATAGTAAAAAAACTACATAGTAACATAAAAACTATGCAGTGTATCTTTTGCGAAATAGGCTTGAAAGAGTATTTTGAAATTGACGACTATTACGAATTTAACAACATTATCAACACTAGACCTATTAGCAAGTTTGAAAGAAATCAGTACATTAAAGGGCTAATGGACTCTTACAAGAAAAACCCTAAGTTAAATATGCACATGATAAAAAAATCTCTACTGGATGATACCTTAATAGATTGCATAAACATTTGGGAAGATGGCAGAATATTGATAATGTTCAACTTAGCCTCCGATTTCTTAATATGTACCATAAAAGAAAAAAGTATCACAGACAGCCTAATAGGATACTTTAGAGCCTTAAAAGATGGCAAACTCTTGCTTTCCAATGAGGATACCTTTAAAGCAATATCCGACTACTACCACAACTACAACTAGCCTTTAGGAGTTTCCAAAAAATAAATACTTTTGGAAACTCCTTTGGAAACTGTTGCGGTAAAATTTCATGCGATGTATAATTAACTCATATTAGAGGGGGTTATTGAAAAAATATAGTTAGGAGGAAATCGCATGAAAAAAGATACAAAGTTAGTAATCGCTAGTGCGTGTATGGTTGCGTTTTCGTCTTTCGCACTACATTTGAACGATGTAAACGCAAATATACTCCGTGCTTTGGCTGATATTGTTTCTGCAGGTGAAACTACAACCACTACTACCACTGATGACTGTATTATTACTGAAGATGTCACTATTGATGAAGAAGTTGATGTAAACCAGTTTACAGATAATAGTGGAATAACCTATTATATTACTGATGATGATAACAACAAAGTTGAAGTATATGGCTACGATGATAGTAGTACTTCTATTAAAATACCTGAAACAGTAAACAATAATGGGGTTACATATACTGTAACTGAGATTTTACATGGCGCTTTTCGAGATTGCACATATTTAAAGAATATTACAGTACCAGGTACTGTTACTACTATTAAAGATGGGGCTTTTATTAATTATAAATCTTTAACGAGTGTTACAATGCTAGATGGCGTGACTACCATTGAAGGTAGTGCCTTTTTTGGGTGCACATCTTTAACGAATGTTGAAATACCAGATAGCGTTACAACTATTGGAGATTTTGCTTTTTATGGTTGTACAAATTTAGAGGATATTAAAATACCGAATAATGTTACTTCTATTGGGTATACGGCTTTTTATAATTGCACATCTTTAACGAATGTTGAAATACCAGATAGCGTTACAACTATTGGAGATT
>CAYXNU010000043.1:0-10683 GCA_964466485.1 uncultured Ruminococcus sp. | reverse complement strand
ATACCATTGTAAACCCTTACGACAACAACACATACCTTGCTAAGTCGATAAAACTTCGTACTTCTAACAACAATGTAACGGTATCGTGGCGACGTAACACCGACTACGTTCTAAAAACGCTGACAATACAAATATATACCAAAAACACTACTACTGGTCAATATGAGTGGCAAACCATGGGTAATATCACATACAACACCGACGGTTCATACATATTCGACAAGGCTAAGTATAACCAAAACTTCGACTCAAAAGAGTACATCTATGACAAAGACGAAAATACTTACACAGAGGTTACTACCCCTGGTGTTATGAAAGAGTATGAAGTATCTACAGCGTCCCTTGGGGGTTCTATAGTCAGCAACATAAATTTGGACTTTACTAGTGTGGGAAGTGGTATACAAGCCACTAAGTTCACAAAGGTTCGCTGTACGGCATACTTTGTAAACGTCGTTGCCGATGTAACCGCTAACAAGTACGTCCTTATAGATGACGGTAAAACCGACCCATTAGTCAACACTGCTAACTATGAGGGCATTGGCAAAGGTGTAGTCAATACTGAAGCTTACCGTGAAGTCAATGACTATGACGTTACCGCAAATGAGCAAAAATCCGTTATGGCAGGGGATACTCTAATATACAGAACGTACCTCCACAATGACGGCTACTACACCGCACAGACTACTCACCTTTACGAAACCCTCCCCGATGGTGTACACCTATTAAACGGCTCTATTAGAATATACCGCCAATACAAAGACACTTCCGGACAATACAACTACGGCGATATACAACTATACAATGACGACAGCGATAATACTAGCAAAATTACACAGTACAAGTACTTAAGCATAGATACGTCGAATAACGTTGTCAACGACAGTGATACTATTAAAACTAATGAAAATCTTACAAAGTGTAAAGTAACGTCTACTTATACCGTCAAGGAAAGCATAGAGGGGGACTACCATGTGGGTAGATATAAGCTGTCCGAGTTGAAAGTAGAAAGTGGAGATACAATAATAACATACAATGCAGAAACATTAGCTAACATTTTAAAGGACAAAAACAGTGCAGAATATAAAACCTTTGAAAACTACAACAATGGCGACCCTACAGGATACAGCACAGACAACCCAAACGGCGAAAAACTCTACGAGTATAAAGTCTATCAAGATAATGGCAAAACTAAGATAGAGTGGGATTTGGAGTATGTAGCCAGTGACTATGACTACTTCTTAGAGTACAAAGCCGTCGTGGATGACATAGGCGTGGAAAACAAAACCGCTAAAGAATACAACTCCTCCACAGAGTTTGACAACGTGTTCTTAAACGGTCATACACTCCCTGGGGAATCTTTAGGACACCTAAATAGCAACTATCAAACCTCCTCTGTAATGAAACTAGTTGAAAGCGATGACATATTGGGTCTAGGTACTGTTGGTGAGTCTGTAACATATACAGTAGACGCTAGTATCAATAATGCTTACAAGGATTACATAGAAAAGCTATATGGCTACTTAAGCAACGTATACTTTAGTGTGCAACTGGATAGTGGTTTTACTTTCCAAAAGCTTGAACTAGTTGTAGATAATGAAAAACCTATCACCTTAACAGAAAAAAATCCAGAATACACAGTACCAGATACTGATATTAAATACACACTAATACCCGAAAAAAGCAAAGATGGCAAAATAACCAAAATAAAAGTTGATGGTTTAAACATTCAAAAACACAACTACAAGTTTAATGTAGTAGGTACACAAGGCTCAATAGGTGACAGTGGAGTAACACATAAGTTCGTACTCATCTATGACGAAACAACTTACAATCAAGTTAAGGATACTAGCACTAAACCTGTAGAAGGTAAAGAATACTTTACTAAAGATGATAATAACAATCTTAAAAATGTTGGTAAACTTGAAAGTTTCACCAGTGGTGTTGATTATTACACTCAAGATACTTCACCTAAAGAGAACGCTGTTACATACCATGCCAACGTCACAAACACTACTAACACTAAGGCAAGTTGGACTTACCTAAACATAAAAAAGGTAATCCCTAATGATGACCCTACACAAACGTTTGTATTCAAAGTTGAACGCTTTGAAAGTTCAAAAAGCGCCACCGCTACAGATACTTTCTATGTGGATATCCGTTGCAACCAAACCGCTAAAGCAGATGACATTACCACATACTATGGCGAACAGCCTATAGTATTAGGTAAGCGTGGTTACTATAAAGTTACAGAAGTCACAAGCTGGAGTGCTACAGACTACAAAAATTCACCGACTATAACAAAATTCCCAGAAACTTTAGAAGTTTCCATTTCAAACAACGTTGCGGAAATATCACTACCTAGTGGGCAGTTAGAATCTACAGCTTTTCTTTTGAGTAACACTTACTTAGGAAGCACAGACGATAACAAAACTACAACTTTCACTTTAGATAGTACAAAAATACCAACGCTAACTTTCACTAACACCAAAAACTACAACGTTTGGAAAACTGGACAGTCTTACGCTACCAACATACTAAAAACCAAAACAAGCAACTAAAACAACTAGGCATATCAAACGATATGCCTAGCTTTTATTTAACGTGAGTTCCGCAATGCGTTAGCATAGCATAATAAACCTTACAAAACTGTAAGAAATCCACGAAATAGTGTAAGCCAAAACTATGGCAAGACACTCTCCCTTATGCTATAATGGATACATCTTAAGACAAAGGAGGACATCACAATGGCGATGTTACAAGTAAACAACCTTAAAAAGGTCTACACCACAAGGTTTGGAAACGTTAGCATACAAGCACTATCTAACGTAAACTTTTCCGTGGAACGTGGCGAGTATGTGTCTATCATGGGGGAGAGTGGCTCTGGAAAGACTACCCTCTTGAACATCTTAGCAACGTTGGACAAACCCACCAGTGGAGAAGTACTGCTAAATGGCAAAGACATCTCAAAGATTAGAGAGAAAGAGGTGTCGGCATTCCGTAGGGATAACTTAGGGTTTGTCTTTCAAGACTTTAACCTACTGGATACTTTTACCCTACAGGATAACATCTTCCTACCACTGGTGTTGACAGGAAAATCTTACAAGGAAATGTCTAGTAGTTTGCAACCTATAGCACAAAAGTTAGGCATAGAGAAGATACTCAAGAAGTACCCCTATGAGGTATCAGGAGGGCAAAAACAACGCTGTGCCGTGGCTCGTGCCTTAATTACTAACCCTATGCTAGTACTAGCAGATGAGCCTACAGGTGCTTTAGACAGCAAAAGCACTGACAACCTACTAAACGTATTCGACAACATCAACGAGGATGGGCAGACTATCATTATGGTTACGCACTCTATCAAGACGGCTAGTCACTCTAAGAGGGTGCTATTTATCAAAGATGGCGAGATATTCCACCAAATATACAGGGGCGAAAGTTCCATAGATGATATGTACCAAAAAGTTTCCGACACGCTAACCCTACTAATGAACGGAGGTAACTAACCATGGCAGATATCAAAGTTACTAATCCAGTGCTAAAGCTTAACATACTATTAGCAGTAATAGTCATCATGGCTATAAAGTTCGTGTTCCGTGAGGAGAAATCCCCTATTAGGTGTGTCAAAAACTTCCCGATACACCTACCACACTAAAAAGGGGGTTTTAATATGTTCTATTCTAAGTTAGCGTGGCAGAATATCAAGAACAATAGACAGTTCTATTTGCCATACTTGTTTGCTAGTACTTTCACAGTTGCGATGTTTTTTACTATGGTAAACTTTGCGTTCAACGACAGCATAGCAGACTCTGCAGGGGGTAGTAGTATTATCACCATAATGGTAATGGGTGCGGGAATTATAGGAATCTTTGCGGTGGTCTTTCTGTTCTACTCAAACAGCTTTTTAATCAAGCGTAGAAAGAAAGAGTTCGGGTTGTACAATATCCTAGGTATGGAAAAGAGGCACATCTCAAAAGTAATATTCCTAGAAACGCTATACACCTACCTAATGACTACCATTAGCGGAATTGCCATAGGTACGCTACTATTTAAGCTTTTACACCTAGTACTATGCAAACTCATGAACTATGAAATACCATTAGGCTTTGAGTTTCACATAGCACCAGTACTAATAACACTACTACTATTCTTTGGGATATCACTACTAATATACCTAAACTGCATTAGACAAGTCTACATAAGCAACCCCATAGAACTCCTAAAAGGTGGCAACGTTGGAGAACGTGAACCAAAATCTAAATGGCTTTTAGCTATCCTAGGAGTGGCAACCTTAGGCACTGGATACTACTTAGCATTAACTTCTAGCAACTCATATCAAGCTATAGAGATGTTCTTTGTAGCGGTAATATGTGTAGTCATAGGAACGTACTTGCTATTCACTACTGGAAGTATAGTAATACTTAAGGCTCTAATGAGTAACAAAAAGTTTTACTATCAAGTAAACCACTTTACGGCGGTTTCGGGAATGCTCTACAGAATGAAACAGAACGCTATAGGTTTAGGCAATATAGCTATACTATCCACCATGACTATAATAGCTGTATCCGGTAGTGTTTCGCTATACTTTGGCATTGATGGCATTCTAAACGAACGCTACCCCAACGATATCGAAATTGCATACTATTCCGACTACGCTTACTCTCAAGAGGATATTCCTAGCCGTGAAAACCTATATAATACCATTCAAGAAACCCTACAAGAAACTAACCGCACTATGTCAGACTTTAAGCAGTACGACACGCTAAACATCACAGTAACCCAAACCGAGGGCGGTGTACTAATCACCAACCCAGAAGCGGTTGCAACGCTATCCTACCTACCCGACAGCATATCTATCTTAGCGTTGCTAACCCTAGACGACTACAACACCTTAACAGGCGAAAACAGAACCCTAAACACTGACGAAATATTAGCGTATACCAAAGGCTATGACATCTCACAGAACTTTAAAATAGACGACACTAGCTATAAAGTCACACAGATAGACACTTTCCCGATAGATACTGGCTACTACGATATGACTGGCGTTTCGGAAATATATGTGGTACTTAGCGACTACTCACAGATGGAAACTATCTACCAAAAGCAGTTGGAAGTTTACGACTCCCCTAGCAAACTAAACTATGACATATCTTTTAACCTAGACGGCACAGACGACGAAAAACTTGCATTTGCTGAAACCTTAGGCGAAAAGCTAAAACTCCCAGTGGAAGGCAAAGACTACTACATCAACCCAATAAGTAGCAAACAGTCCGCAAAAGAGGGTTGCTATTCGTTATATGGTAGCATACTATTCCTAGGTGTATTCTTAGGAATAACGTTCCTAATGGCTACAGTGTTGATAATCTACTACAAGCAACTATCCGAGGGCTATGACGATAGAGAACGCTTTAACATCATGCAAAAGGTAGGGCTAAGCCGTTCCGAGGTAAAGAAGACTATCCGCACACAAGTCTTGATGGTGTTCTTCTTACCGCTTGTAACTGCTATAGTGCATACAGCGTTTGCATTTCCTATGATGACGTACCTACTAAAAGCCCTTGCTCTTACGAACATTAACCTCTTTTTGATATGCACAGTAGCGTGTATCCTAGTATTTGCGTTAATCTACATTTTGATATACTCCATAACCGCAAGGGTTTACTTTAAAATTACCACCTCTTAAACACTCTATGGATTAAACCAATGTACGGAACGCCACCCACGGCGTTCCGCAGAATTATATACATAAAAAAATATATCCTATTTTACAAATTTACTATTGATTTATTTTGGAAATTAGTATAATATTATAGTATAAAAGATTTGAGGAGGTTTTATCCTTTATGAAAAGAAAGATAATAGCAGGAATTACCGCTTTAACTATGGCTGGTACTATCACTTTGAGTGGCAGTATTGTACCCGTTAATGCAGTAACGGCAAACGACAACTATGCTAGACTACTACAATATTCCATGTACTTCTATGACGCAAATATGTGTGGCACTGACGTTGACGAAAACACACAGTATTCGTGGCGTAGCGACTGCCATACTTACGACAGCACACTACCTTTAGACAGCACTAACACCAACCTATCGGATAGCTTTATAGCCAAATATAAAGACGTTCTAGACCCCGACGGTGACGGCACTGTGGACGTTTCGGGCGGTTTCCATGACGCTGGTGACCACGTTAAGTTTGGACTCCCTGAGGCATATTCTGCCTCTACTATGGGTTGGGGATACTATGAGTTTAGAGATTCCTATCAAGATACACAACAAGCCGACCATGTGGAAACTCTACTTAGATACTTTAACGACTACTTTATGAGATGTACATTCCTAGACGACAACGGCGATGTAGTAGCATTTTGCTATCAAGTAGGCGATGGCGACATAGACCACGCATACTGGAACGCTCCCGAAGTTGACGAAATGGAAAGAAAAGGTTGGTTTGCAACCTCCGAAAAACCTACTACAGATTGCGTATCTAACACATCAGCATCTTTAGCAGTGAACTACCTAAACTTTAAGGATACTGACCCCGAATACGCAGAGGAGTGTCTAAAGTACGCTAAAGCACTATTTAAGTTTGCAGACGAAAACGACAAGTCTGTGGGACAGCCCGAAGACGGCCCTAAAGGTTACTACGCTTCCAACAAGTGGGAAGACGACTACTCATGGGCGGCAGTATGGCTCTATATGGCTACTGGCGACGAATCCTACATAGACAAGGCTCTTACATACCTAGACTACTATGCACCATCCAGTTGGACACACTGTTGGAACGACGTTTGGAACGGTGTACTATGCGTACTAGCCGAGGCTAACGACCAAGTAGGCAACAACAAGTTTGTAGATAGGTTCTTAGAGATTTCAGGTAAAAGCCCTTACGAAAATATAGACTTTTGGAGTCAAGTGGCGGAAACTGTAACCAAATGGGAGAACGGCACTACACCATCCATTACCGCTGGTGGATACGCTTTCCTTAGTCAGTGGGGCAGTGCTAGATACAACACAGCTACACAGTTCTTAGCGTTGGTATACGACAAACACAACTACGGCAAAGCTAGTGATTTTAGCAACTGGGCTAAAGGTCAAATGGACTACCTACTAGGCGACAATCCTAACGACACTTGCTATGTAGTCGGTCTAGAAGACTACTCAGTAAAGTATCCACACCATAGAGCAGCATCGGGGCTATCTAGGTGCGAGGACACTTCCGAACAGAAACACGTTCTATATGGGGCATTAGTAGGTGGTCCGGGGGCTAACGACGAACACACCGACACCACCGCCGACTACATATACAACGAAGTCACTATAGACTACAACTCTGCTTTTGTAGGGGCGTCTGCGGGATTGTATGCAATGTTTGGGGACAGCTCCATGCAACCCGATGAGAACTTCCCACCAGTAGAAGAAACTTCCGAAGATGACAGCAGTAGCGGAAAGTACTGGGTTGAGGCTTTCTCTGTGGATATCGTTCAAGACGATGAGCCTAAAGTAAATGAGATTACTTTCTATGTATGCTCTGACACTTCTAAGCCATCTAAGAACATATCTGTGCGTTACTACTTCGATATCACAGGTATGAACTCCATAGATACCAACGATATGGAAATTAGAGAACTTTACGACCAAATGGGCATGGAAACCGAACACAAGGCAACACTATCCAACCCGATACAGTACAAGGACAACATATACTATGTGGAAATATCTTTCCCAGACTATGCTATAGCAAACTCTAATAAAAAGTACCAATTCGCTTTAGGTACATACGCATGGCAAAACTCATGGAATCCTACAGACGACTGGAGTTATCAAGACCTAAAAGTTGAAACTAGTGCATACTCCGGCACTGTTGAAAAAACAGACTACATATGCGTATACGATGACGGCGTACTAGTAGGTGGCGTAGAACCCGACGGCTCTACCCCTGACGACTATGCAAACAAGTCACTACTAGGCGATGTAAACTGCGACGGCTCTGTTAATGTATTAGATACCATACAGCTTAAATCCTACATATTTGAACTATCTACCCTAAGTGAACAAGGGCTTATCAATGCCGATATCAGCCACGATAACAGCGTAACCAAAATAGACTTGCTACTACTAAAAAAACTCATTCTAGATATATAAAAATAAAATAAAAAAATATGGGGAATGTCAATATGGCATTCCCTATAAAAATATTCTATGTGTTGCTAATCTAATACAGTAATGCTGTCCTCTGCGTAGGTATTGCCATCGGGATACCTAACGTTATTTTGAGCAGTACAACCACAGTCCCAACCACGCAAAATATACGATGTTGTATTGTCGAAATAGCAAGTGTTGTTATACACTTGATTATCAAAGCCCCAACCGTCCACAAGTATGTGTACTTGAAAAGCGTCCACAATGGTTTCGTTTTCCTGTTGGTAGCAAACGTTGTTCCTAATAATACACCCGTTCCCTTGAATATCAACAAAACTGTCAGCATAGTTTTCGCCAGTCATACCAGAGCCGTACATAGTGCAACCCTCAACAATAGTACCTGTAGTTAATTCTTTTATGTCAACGTGTTCCGCAGAGATGTTTTCAAAGGTGCAATTTTGTATAGTGTTGTAGTCACAAGAATGTGAGTACTTAGTTTCCCCGTAGTAGCTACCCACATATACACCCTCGCCATATCCCGCAGATACCACACCAGTATCATGGATATAGCTGTCCTTAATGGTGCAATAGGAACTATCGTCACGGAAATGTACACCCTCCGAGCCAGTGTTATAGACCTCACAGTTGGCTATTACAGAATAGTTAGAATTATCCAACACTATGCCTTTTTGTGCCGTAGATACCTTTAAATCTTGAATAATCCAGTAGTCGCCAGTTATGTACAAGGCGATATCATTTTCGGGATTAGTCCCCTTAATTTCTGACATACTGTCGGGGTTTTCACTCCTAATAATTATAGGGTTGTCTTTAGTGCCATCGGCAGTAGATGTAAAAGGTGTCCACCCCTCATCATCTTGATATACACCCTCTTTTAAGATAATTTCGTCACCAGCAGAGGCATTTGCCAAAGCGAGTTTAAGTTCTTCCACGTTTGAAACGTATACTTTATTAGTTTGAGATTGACTATTAAGCATATCGTGTTTTATGCTTAAGTAGTCTAAGATGTTAGTTTTGCCATCGTTGTTTGTATCGCAAGTGGATGTACCTAAACCTAGTATTGTTTCTTTCGTAGTGATAATATCATCCAAAGAATAAGCATATGCTATCAAAGGTACAGACACTACCAACGCTAATGATATAGGCAGTACTAATCTTTTTTTCATAAATATTTTCCTCCAAAAACTTTAAAATTACAGTAGTAACATTATAACATATCGTGAATAAATATTCAATAAATATTTATTTTTACCATTGACATAGGTATTGCTATGTGCTATAATTATCTATCATAAAATATAGTTAACGGAATTGGTTTTGCTTAGTTGCAAATTAAAAGGGAATCAAGTGAGAATCTTGAACAGTACCGCTACTGTGATAGCTTAGTAATCTTTTCAAATGTCACTGGTGCTTTAGCACTGGGAAGGCTAAAGGTTGCGTTTGTTCTGCATGAAAGCTTCAGTCAGGATACCTGCCACGTTAATCCGTGTCAACACCTGCGAGTTACGGGTTACGACAATGCTTAAGGGCTTTCGGCATATTATTTGCTGTAGGCTTTGTTTTGTTGTACATATTAGACTTTTAAGTCACATTACTCACAGTTGAAAAGTAGTAATGTGGCTTTTTTTAATAATGGAGATTTAATATTTATGAAACACAATCATTCACATATGGGTGCAAAATCCATTGATGAGTACGCTTATCTTTCACACTTAAAAGTTGTAAATAGTGGCATAAAGCTGTGTTTTGCAGTTGCAGTTATATTTATTTCAATAAGTTCTAAAAGTTGGGTTGTACCTACCATAGCTACAATGCTATGTTTAATAATTACGGTGTGCTTTGGAAAAGTCCACCTTAGCGACTACCTATCGCTGTTTACTGTGCCAGTGGCTTTTTTAGTTATGAGTGCCGTAGCCATTGCAGTGTCGCTAAACTTTGACAACGGCTTTTCAATAGCTTTTCACCACAAAGATGTCATTCGTGCGGTAGTGGTTAGCATAAAAGCATTAGGTTCAGTGAGTGCCATGTATATGCTTTCGTTATCCACACCTATGAACGAAATAATATCGCTACTGGGGAGATTAAAACTTCCTGAGATTATTTGCGAACTTATGAGGCTTATGTATAGATACATATTCATACTTGCGGATAGTCAAGTTAAGATGAAAAACTCTGCTGAATCTAGGCTAGGATATGACGGTTTTCGCCGTTCCATAAAAACCTTTGGGCTAACGTGTTCAAACCTTTTGGCGGTTTCTTTGCGTAAAGCCTCCGACTACTACAACGCTATTGAATCCCGTAGTTTTGGTGGCAGATTGAAATTTCTAGGGAGTTCACAACCTGTAAAGGCTACTCATATAGTAGCGTTTGGTGGGTGTTTTGCAGTGCTACTCTATGCTAGAATACTCTGTGGTTAAAGCAACGTAGATTCGACGATACAGCTTAAAACCGTCACATTGTGACAAAAATGTGACGCTAGAGATAGAGATAGAGAAAGAGATAGAGATAGAGTTAGAGAAAG
>CAYXNU010000042.1:6242-10685 GCA_964466485.1 uncultured Ruminococcus sp. | reverse complement strand
TAATACTAAACAAGTTAGAGGACTTCCAAAGGACTATAAACAGTGTAGGGGTATCTCCTAGCAAGAGCCAAAACGATAGTTTCTTTAACAAGAACCAGTACGCTATATCCAACGGCGAAGTTATCATACAGTTGAACTCTTATGGCAAGTTTGGGCAAACTTTCTTTTCCGAGCCTATAGCCCATAACCTAGGTTTAGGGGCTGTTAATATTAGTTTAGGTTGTGCCTCTGAGGTATCAGACAATAGCCCTATAGTGTATGGCTCTCCTGAAATCTTTGAAACTTCCATTAAGTGCGAAACCGCCGTAAAGCTAGACGTAACTACTGGAACTTTCTTGATAGGCATACGCTTGTTGGATAACATCACTACAGACCAAATAAAGATAGCATGGACTGCCACAAAGGTAAAAGAGGCTGACAATGAAAGTCACGAACGCAGAGTATTTATACAACCTGCCGTTGCAGATTTAGCAGTTATGCAAACTTGTTACTTTACGGCTTCCTTTGAAAACATAAACGACAACAGAGTAGTATGGTCTGTTAAAGAGCCTAACGGTGGCACTATAAACGCTAACGGTATGTACACCGCCCCAAATACCCCTGGTATTTACGAAATTGTGGCACAGAGTGTAGCTTACCCTAGCATTAAAGATTCTGTGTATGCTATAGTTGGTGAGTTAAAATAGTTAGAATAATCTATAATACTTTAGGTAGGTGATGATATAGTATGAACATAAAGACCATCAATAGAAATTTGTACGTTTTGCAAATAGTAGAAAAGAATCAAAACTGCGTTAATATGCTTTGCACAGACATACTAGAGGAAAAAGAGAATAGGTATAACGTCCTAAAAATAGATAATCATTCCATATTATATCAAGTTATGCCTATGTTTAACCAACAGTTAAAAAATAACAAGTTCTCGGACTATGTGGAGTGTTTCTCCAAAGACGACTCTTTCTATGTGATGTTTAAACACCACGGTGGCAACCTTTTAGCTGATGAGTTCTCAAAAAGAAACTATTCTTTAAACGAACGCTTGATAATACTAAAAAACCTTTTGGAAAGGCTAGTTACTCAAAGTATGCCGTACGCCATACAGGATGATATTTTAAACACTAGAGGTATTACCATTTCTCCAAACCTAGACGTAAGGTTTAGGTATAACTTAAAGAATATATCACGCTATTCCGAGGTGGACTTTAAAAAGTTGCAAAGAAGTCTTCTATCTGTGGTTAAGTACATCCTAGAAAAAGAGGTATCTAGGCAAGTTTCGGAAAAGCTTAACGACTACTGCGAAAAGCTAAACAACGGCGAATATACCGAACTTATACAGCTATATGCCGAGTACATTCCTATATACGATGAGCTTTTCGACAACCCAAACGTTAATACAACCATAGCACAACAGAATAAAATATTAAAGATTTGGGAAAAAGTTAGAGCCATATTGAATATGCTAAAGCCTTTTGCAGTTACGCTAATAGTTATACTAGCTATAATATACCTAATATATACAGCATTTGGCTACAGCAAAAAAGATACCAGCCAGTACAATACTTACCAAAGTATCGGAACGCTAGACATAAAAGAGTATGAAAACGAGTAGAAAGGAGCATTGCTATAATGAAATTCTCTAACGATTTTAGCATAATTAATACCATAAAGTATTTGTCTAGCTTGTTAAAGTTAATGATAACTACTCCTATAAATGCGGTAGTCCACAAGGTAAAAAATGTATTAAATACGAATGGTATCGCTAGTAAGATATCTAACGATATAAAGTCCGACATACAAGATAATGCATATTTAAAGCCTAAAAGCCTAAAGGACTATGTAAGCATTAGTGACTATTACGTTGCTAAGGTGCTAATGGTTTTGG
Source organism: uncultured Ruminococcus sp. (assembly GCA_964466485.1). Taxonomy (GTDB): domain Bacteria; phylum Bacillota; class Clostridia; order Oscillospirales; family Ruminococcaceae; genus UBA5884. The sequence continues at coordinate 8,803 of CAYXNU010000042.1, read as the reverse complement.
TATTTCTAGGGGTGATAGTGGTAGCTTTATTTGTGGTAAATATAGGGTATCCGTTCGTATGTTCTAAATTTTTAACTAAAGATATATACTTAAATACTACGGATATGGTTGGCTATACTGGTAAAGTAAACCTACTATCCGCAGAGGGTTCAGTGGTGTTTAGTGGTGCTTTAGACGATGGCAGAATTAGTGGCGATGGAACTCTTTACGACTACGAGGGCAATATGTTATATCAAGGTGGCTTTGAAAACGAAATGTATTCAGGGGCAGGACAAACCTACTACCTAAACGGTAACATTTGCTACAGTGGAGATTTCGAGTTAAACCAGTATTCAGGCGAGGGCATACTCTTTGGGTACGATGGCGAACTTATCTACATAGGCAGTTTTAAAGATGGCGTTTACGATGGCAACGGTACTCTATACGACACCGATGGCAATGTAATCTATGCGGGGGATTTCGTAAGCGGTTTATACGAGGGTTCTGGAAAGTTGTATCAAAACAATAAACTAGTATATGAGGGTGAATTTTCCAGTGGTCTTAGAAACGGCGAGGGCAAAGAGTACGTCAATGGAGAGATTATCTATAGTGGTACTTTTCAAGACGACACCCTAAAAGATGGCACTATGAAATCCTACTATGAGGATACTGGGGTGCTATGTTACAGTGGCGAAATCAAGGACTTTCTATACGATGGTGTTGGCACTCTATACTATGCCAACGGAAAGTTAGAGTATCAAGGGGAGTTCTCCGCAGATAACTTTAACGGTGTAGGTACGTTGTATTCTGCTATAGGTGAAATCATCTACGAGGGCGACTTTGTAGATGGACTCTACGAGGGCAACGGTAGACTTTACGAAAACGGTATCCTTAACTACGAGGGCGGATTCGTTAAAGGCAACAAGAGTGGCGAGGGTACTCTCTATGATAGTTACGGAAACGTTACCTATCAGGGAGATTTTTCAGTTGACGCTAACGCTGGTACTGGTACTACTATCATATACGATTCCGAACATAGAATAAAGTACAACGGTACTGTAGTAGACAACCTCTACGACGGCGAGGGTACACTCTACGAATACTACAACGATAAAGTAAATATGTACGTCGGCAGTTTCTCAAAGGGCAAACGTGACGGCGAGGGCAAACAGTACGTCGATAACGTACTAGTATATGACGGCTCTTACTCCGAAAACTTGTACAACGGCGAGGGCAAACTATTCGACTATGAATCAGGAAATTTGGTATACGATGGCTCTTTCTATAACGGTGCTTTCGATGGCGAGGGTAAAACTTACGACTCTACTACTAAGTACCCTATATACATCGGCAACTTTAGGGATGGCTTATACGATGGCGTAGGTACGCTATACGACGCTACTACTGGTGCTAAACTCTATGAGGGCGACTTCTTGTTGGGACAGCTAAACGGTCAAGGAACGTTGTACAACTCCACGGACGGTTCTGTGGTTGCTGTGGGTGAATTTAGAAACGGACAGTATTTGGGTAGCAGTGATTCTCAAGAGGCTAATAGCAACGGTGTTGTTGGCTTTGAATAATTTTTAAACAAGGAGGTTTATATATATATGGCTGGATATACTAAAATTGCAGACGTTGGAAACACTATCGTTAAACTTTTGCAATCTAGATTAGTACCCGATGTGGTGCAAAATAACAACTTAATAGGCTTGTGCGAAATCAATGCCCACGAGGATTTTATTTTGGGAGTACACCTGTACAACATAGAACAAAATCAAGATATGAGAATGAACTCATATATCAATAGTGGCGAAAATACGCAAATAGCACCACCTATATTTTTAAATCTATACTACATGATTACAGCATACTCCCAAAGTGATGCCAACTTTAGAAGTGCAGAAAATCAAATAATTTTAGGAAGAACTATACAAGTACTGAACGACTGTAGCTACCTAGTAGACGAACAAGGCAGTGCTTTACATATAGATATGATTAATCTAAATTTCCACGATAAGAAAGATATTTGGGGAAATAGCGATAGTAAGTCTAGTAGACTTTCGGTATTCTATAGGGTTGCTCCAATAGAGATTCCATCCACCCGTGATAGAAAGGTTGTTAGGGTTTCTGGTATCGACCTTGATAGTTACATGAAAGGTAAAAACAACCAATAGGAGAGGAGTTAAGTATATGGGTTTTTGTGTATGCAACGGTGCTATTTTAATGTGTTCTTTTGGTACTATACCATCTACATTGACGGTTTTGCCTACCAATTTGGTAAACGTATCATCGCAACCTATGGCAACCGTAATGGATAATAAACCGTTCGTAAATATCATGTCTTTTGGGATGTGTAGCAGTTTAGCTAACCCCACGGTAGCCTCCGCTACTGCTGCCGCTTTGGGAGTTTTAACACCTATGCCATGTATACCCAGTATAGTAGGTACATGGGTTCCAGGGTCTACCACGGTAATGGTAAAAGGCAACCCCGCCTTAACGGATAGCTCCACGGTAATGTGTGCCTATGGCGGAGTAGTCAAGTGCAACTTTGCAGGGCAGATTACCTCTAACGTAAAATAATA
>CAYXNU010000042.1:0-6142 GCA_964466485.1 uncultured Ruminococcus sp. | reverse complement strand
AAAAAATATATATATTAGAAAGAGAGTGATTGCATATGGACTTGAAAAAGGTAAGATTAGTAGTTGTAGTTTTAACAGTAATATCGTTAATATTTAGTGTTGTAGTATCTTTTCCAAAAAGTATGACATCACTAAGCTTAGTTGTTGACACGATAGCCTCCAGTGATGGCACTATATACCTAATAGACGAACAGACAGACTATTGCACTATATACCACATAGATGAGGACGGAAATAACTTAGGTTACATTAAACAAGACCTTATGACTACAGAATACTATTACTACCTAGAAAATATGTACCTATACGGTGGAAACTTGTATTGCATAGTGTACACCAACGAAATCGCTAACAGTGAATCCGCACAGAGAAGCCTATACATATGTAACTTCGATAACCACTCCATGGAAGAAGTTTTGCAACTAGAAAATAGCAACTCTATGTATAGCTACTATGTAAAAGACGATATGCTAAACTTAATCAACTATGACTACGATGAGGGTATCGTGGACTATTCTTCTAGTGTGCAGTTTGAATCTTTCACGGAAGATGTAGTGTATAACTCTTTCCTAGAAATGTCACACTTGATACTAGACGACAACGGCAATACTTTTTTCACCACCATAGACAACGAACTATACAGGGTTCTAGACGAAACCACCGAGGAAAGAGTATATCCTATAGGTGAAAACTTTGGCGGGGTAGCTGAGGCTACTTACGATGGCGACAACAAGATATACTTTGTGGATACTAACAAAAATAGGTTAATGTACTATGATATATCCAAAAATATGTGCAGAGAGGTCAACACAGAGTTCTATTCTAAGTTGGCAGAGTACAACTCCGACAACAACACAGACTACGAACTATCCGACTTGACAAGGTTTAATTTTTCATCCGAGGGGTACTTTACAGCATCTGTAAACACTAGCGGAAACGTCTACGATGTACTAGTCTACAACGCCGATGGTGTGCAAGTAATCGACAAGGTACATAGACTCTTAAGCACCCCTATGTTGATACTTATCATGTTGGTAGTTTTTGTAGCAACCTTTGTAGTACTATCCATAGTGGTGGGTGCTGTGTACGTCTTAGTAAAGACTTACATTCCACTAATAGTAAGGATGGTTTTGGTGTTCTTGTGCTTGTATGGTGTAGTAGTAGGGTCATTGTTGTGTGTAGTGAAACCCTATCTAACGCAAACCTTTGAGGACTTAACGTACGACAATGCTTTGTACGTCTGCCAAAACAAGCTAAACCGTTTGGGTACTGTAACCGATGAGGATGTGGAATCCATACTAAATACTAGGTACAACGGCGACTGGGAATACTTCTCAGATGTGCAAGACGCTATATATTCAGTAGTAAATGCACAGAAATCCTTTAGCGAGGAATGGAACGAATACTCACAAGATAGTAGCTTTTTAAACATCCTTGACTTTAACGCTACTTTGGAATATATGTATTCAGTGTACTTTATCAACCCCGATGACGATGTGATTATGGTATACAATAGCGACTACACTAACATAGTACCTTTAGCATACCAAAAGACTAAGTACGTCAGCAAGGTTATCCAAAATGTAGTAGCTACTGGCGAAAAGCAACTCACGGATGATTTATATCTTATGCAGTACTGTAACGCTTTGTATGCACCTATATTTAACGAGTCCAACGAGGTAGTAGGAGTATTTGAAATAGATATGATAAACAACTCCGAAAACCTATTCTTAGTAAACGAAATGATAAACACTCTAGTGTTACAGATTACCATTATAGTACTAGTGCTAATAGTAATAGTATCCATAATGTTAAATATATTCCTAAACCCTCTAAAAGACCTAAAGAACAAAGCTATAGATTTAACTTCGGGAAACATAGGCATTAAAGCTAAGCCAAAGGGCAACGATGAGGTTACAGCGTTGGCTGTGCAGTTCAACAAGGTATCTCAAGAGTTGGAAGACAAAATCTCAGAAATAAACGCCCTAAAGGGAACGTACCAGTACTACATCCCTAGTGACGTTTGCAACATCCTAAAGAGGTTGAACATCTCTAACGTATCTGTGGGCGACACTACAGAGTTGCCAGTAGCAGTAGTGCAAATAAAAATCTCTATGGAAAACATAGACGTTGAAAACCGTACTTTCGTAACTACTCTAAACAAGTTCCTAGAAAACATAGTTACGTTGACTACCAACCACGGTGGATTTATAGAGCATTTCGACAGGCATACCATAAAGGTTTTATACTACAAAAACTACGCTAATGCTATACGCACAGCGGTATCTATAAACGAATTTGTGAACACTCTAAGTTTGACTAAGAGCAACTTCGTGCCACTGGTGAACATATCCATAAGCTTTGAGGATTTAAACTTTACTATCATAGGCAATCAAGATAGAATGAACTTTGTAACCAACAGCAAGTACACACTCAACATGGATGAGTTAAAGTCTATGTATGGTAGTTGTAGCGTGGTGGTTACAGATAAGTATATACAGAAAGTCCCAGACTTCTTTGAAATTTTCGATAGTAGATTTATAGGGCTATCCTACATAGATGGGCAACCTGTAAAACTTTTCGAGGTTTTCAATGGCAATGACCTTTATAACAAAAACATGAAACGTATTCACAAGGACAACTTTGAAACCGCAGTTAGACTATATCTAACTAAAGACTTTAGAACCGCTCGTAATATGTTCGTAGATATTTTTGAAAACTATCCTAAAGATGTGTTATCTAAAAACTATATACGTCTTTGCGATGATTTAATAAGTTAATATGTGGAGGTGATATAGATTGAAATCGAGAGAGTTTAACTTTAAGAAGATACTTATTATTGTAGTAATAATGTTTGCAATAGCTCTGTTTGTAGCTGTGGAAGTTTCTGTGCAAACGCACAAAGTCACTTTGGATAACATATCTAAGGTGTGCTACACCGACGGCAACATAGTCGCAGTAAACCTAAATGACGATTCTGCTAACATAGTAAATCTCGATACTACTGGCACAGGCTTAGGACAGATTTCATATTCGCTCACTAGTGGAAATACTTACAAGTACGTTTCACAGATATTTACCTATAATGGAAATACATACGCTCATGTGTTGGGTTTAAATTCCACTAACGGTTTAGTGCAGTCCGATAGTGTAGCACTATGCAACTTTTCGGGGGAGTCTTTAGACACTAAGTGGAGTATACCATATACTGGGGATATCTTTGAGAGTGTAGCCCTATACACTACCATAATCGATGACAACCTATACTACATAACTTTAGAAGATAGCATAGCTACACTAAACTGTATCAACGCACTGGGAGTAGATTCTGTAGTGTATAGTACCGAGTTGCCAACTACAGACTTTTCGCAATGGTACATCACTAGCGACTTGAAAATGGTGGGCTGTAGTTCATACTTAGGGGTGTACATCCTAGATAGTACTAGTGCTAGTAAAGTCTATCCGCTAACGGATGACGTTAGTTCTTTGGTGGACTTTAGCCTATACGATAACGTGTTATACTTTACAGACCTAAACAACAACCAAAGCATTACCTATAGCGTGGATACTCAAGATATAAAGTATTTTGAAAAGACTACCTATAGCAGTGTAGAAACTACATCTTTAAAAGACTTGCAATACATAGGCAATGATACTTACATTGCCGTGTGTGAATCCGCAAAGGGTAGCGACAAGATAGCAATATGTTCCAGTGGAAACACAAACTTCCTAGAGGATGTAAACTATAGTTTTTCTGCTAATAGTACATTTGTGAAAAATCTAGTGGTGTTGTTTGTAGCGTTGGTAGTAGTAGCACTTGTAATATATATGTGTATCATTTCGGAGAAACGTATACTAATAGGCTTTAAGGTAATGGTTATATTTATAGTGGCGTTCGTGGTGGCAATACCAGTAATAGCCTACAATATAAAGTCCAACCTAGAAGACAACCTACTTACTGGCAGATATAACACCGCATATATAGATATCGCTAATATCATCCATGACTACTACTTAGACTACCTATCCGAGGATTTAGCAGACTTTCAACAGCCAGAGGAGTGGCTATATGCTACCCTAGAAGACGCATTCTACAGTGACGAAAACATAATAGATATACAAGATAGAAACTCTAGGAGTGATAACATTATAAAGCCTGTATACTATGCATTCCACATACTAAACAACGATGGAACTTTAGTAACCCTTAAAACTTCTACCTCTTACGAAAACCTCCCAACGGAGTACTTGTATAATAATTCCATAGTGGAAAGCTACCTAGAAACTCTAGATACTGGTATGCCGTTAAGGGCTACAGTTTCATCCGACAAGGGCGACTGTTACGTTTTAGCATACCCAGAGGGAAACCTCTTAATAGAAGTAGGCTTTGAAAAGTATATCATAGACAACCAAATAGACTCCTACATGAGCAACTTTAAGTACATAGTAGGGGCTATTCTAGGGGCTATGTTTGTAGTGTTTGTAGTATTGCTAATGCTCTCATTAAGACCTATTAGGGTACTGCTACGCAGGTTGAAAAGCGACTACTTTAAGAAACACAATAGAATATCTAAGAGGGTAGCCACCAACGAAATCGTGGAGATTAACGACGTATTTGAGGGCATGATGATAAACATAAATAAATCCCAACTGGAAATGGAAAACAACAATCAAGCTTATTCACAGTTTGCACCATCCGAAATACTTTACATGATATACGGAAACAACGATATTTTACAGTCCAAAGCTAATGACAGCAAACAGAAAATGCTATATATCATGCAGATAAACCTATCGCAACTACCTAAAGATACTTTTAACACTAACCTAGATACCATTATAAAAACCCTAAAGCAACACAACGGCATTATAGAATATTTCAACCTAGACTACATAAACGTGTTCTTTGAGGACGCTCCAAAGGCTGTACTTGAAACCTCTGTGGAACTCCTACAAACCTTGAACGATACTATTAGTATAGCTTTAAGTTATGGTGTAGCTATACCGTCCGTACTAGGTGCAAATAACCGCCTAGAGGCACTGGTAGTATCAAGGCAAAAAAAGGTTACAGAACGCCTAATAGATATTTCTAAAAAGTTTGAGCTAAAGCTATTAGTTTCGGAAAACTTCTACGAAAAAGTTTCGTCATTGCAAAACTTTGAACTCTGCCTAATAGGCAACATCAAGGTGGACGGTGAATATATAAAAGTGTATGACGTTTTAAACGCTACAGGTCAAGCGGATGAGTTATCCGACGTGAGAAAAGACTTTGAAAGTGGTGTGCAGTTCTTCTTAAATCAAGACTTCTTAAGTGCTAAGAAAAACTTCGTAAATGTACTTAGATACAACAGCAACAACGCTATGGCTAAAGAATACCTTACAATGTGCGAAACTTACATTACCAACAGCAATAACGTTAATACAGATATTCTATAAGAGGGGAGCAAGATATTTTGAAAAATGGTGTAAAAAAAGCTATATCTATATTTGTAGCCGTAGCTGTGACTATAGGTTTAGGTGCATTAATCAGTAGCAAAAGCAAGTCTGTGAGCGTAAACAAAAACTTGATGTCCGGCAAACAGTATTACATAGCAGGAAACTACGAGGACGCTATCGAGTGCTTTAACAAGGTCTTAAAGAAAGACTCAAGCAGTGTGGAGGCTTACTACTTTAAAACCAACTCCCTAGTAAACCTTGACGACTTAGACACCGCTATAGCAGTAGTTGAGTTTGGTTACAAAAAGACCCAGTCGGGTGTTTTGGGCAACCTAAGGGACAGCCTCCTTAAGAACTTCTCTTTGGATAGCAGTGTTTCCAGTACGGAACAGTCACTAATTACCAACGTTTCGGAAACTACTCTAGCCGTTATAGAGTCCGCAAACACTTCCATGATAGAGATAGAGATTAGCGACACTAAAAGCACTTCCATAGACTTTAACCCTACCGTGGATATCCCAGAGGTTACCACCACCCAAACAGAGGCTACTACTACCACAGCCGAGGAAACTACTACCGCCGAGGAAACCACTCTTGACAGCGAAAGCAGTGAGGATTCCAGTGGTGCTGACGACAGCAACAGCGACGGCGACAGCAAGGATGATGACGGAAAGTCCGAGGGAGATTCTAAGGAAGATTCCAACGG
>CAYXNU010000041.1:0-10716 GCA_964466485.1 uncultured Ruminococcus sp. | reverse complement strand
GACGGCGACCTACAGTTGCCTATCTTAATGGCGAACAACCACATACTATTTTTGGATAAGAAAGCCAGTTCCAGTGGTGCTGTAAAGCCCCCTATGGCTGACGAACTCCTAAACTACTACACCGCCGAACAACTTAGAATGCACTATCTAGGTTTGGGGTTGGGTCAAAAGAGCGTAAGTTTCCAGCCTAAACCACTAAACCCCCTCGCTAACCCCGAAGACAGCGACCCTGTAGTTAAGGACGGTTTCTTGCTATCCAACGTGTTCAATAGAATCATCAGGACTTGCATATACAAGACTCAAGAGGCTTACGACGGCAATATGCCTTTAGGCGAAGTTTCCGACGATATCCTCGAAATGTCTAGAAAGGCTATCCTCGACTTTGAAAGGTTTATGTACCGCTTTGAGTTCCACCAAACCACATATGTGCTAGATACTTACATCCGTAAGGCTAGTAAGTACATGGTTAAAAATCTCAACGATGCAGAAAAGCGTGACGATGCCGAACTACTAAGGCAAACTTTGGTTAATATGTTCCACATCATAAAGACCGCTACCATTCTGCTCCACTCCATGACCCCTAACGGTGCGGAAAAGGTTCTAGAGTACCTAAACCTACCAGCAGAGGCTACCGACAAGTTTTGGTCGTGGGATAACATCTTCGACACCCTACAGAGTTTCTGCCCTGACGAAACTTCCCACAAGCTAAAGTTCCTACCCCCTAGAACTGACTTCTTTACTCGTCACCCATCGCAGTTTGAAACAGATTCCGAAAGCTAAAGATTTTGTGTAAACTGCACAAATTAAAACCACTGTTTTTATTTTTATATACAAAATGCACATCTTAATATTGACTATGTGATAAAAAGATTGTATAATAAACTTATATTAGGGTGCTTTGAATTTGAAATAATCTTCATGATATATTTGTAGAACTCGGAAAGTTTGAGGGAGCTTTCCGAGTTTTCGTGCTATTTAAATGTACTTTTCTAGCCATTCCACGCACTTAAACTTTAGTACATACTTGCTGTGATTTTCCAACATATCCAAAGTGGTGTCGTCGAAGTAGTCATCAGCGACGGTTTGGTTTTCGTCAGCCACCGCAGATACGCACATAGTGGGGTACATCACGCACCACCAGTTGTGTCCTTTAGCCTCGCCTATAGTTATCCTAATGGCATCATAGTAACCACTAGGCATTACTAGGTTATCGTAGGTGCGGTCATCGAATTGCATATTAATGAGTTCTGCCTTTACTGTGTAGTCGTAGCCGTTGTCGGTAACCACTTTTTGGGCAACCTCTTGAATGGCATCCAACTGCTGTAATGCGTGGCTTTTGGCATCTTCTATGGAGTCGCACCCACTGAAAATTTCGCTAGAGTTTTCCAGTAGTGCATCACGGACTTTTAGCTTTAGCTGTTGGTCCTGTTCGCTGTCGGAGTTTGCCAGTATGTGCATACGCAAGACGTTCTGCTGTAGGTCGTCGTAAGTAGCCTTAAAGTTCAGTAGGCACGAGAGTGTCACGGTAAGTACTATCCCGAAAGCCATGGAAATTTCTATCAATCTTAGTTTCATATACTATCACCTCAATGGTATTATTGGCGATATTTTACAATATATTCATGCGGTTTAAAAAAAGTGGGATGTCCAAAGGACACCCCGTGAATGTAAATATATAGTAATATAATGTATAGAAAACTAGTTAGTCTTGAGTATCTTCAGCAGTTGCTGAGATTTCCTCCTCAACGTCGTCGCTTACGACCTCCTCAGGGGCTTCTGCAGGGACTTCGTCGGCAGTGGTTTCAACAGCTATAACGCTACCACAAGTTGGGCAGAACTTAGAACCCTTAGGGACTCTCGCACCACAAGCACATACCACGCAGTCTTCTAGGGCGTTAAGTTGAGCGTTCAACTTTTCGATTTCATCCTTAGAAACGTTTATAGCGTCGATATACTCCACGAAATCTTGAGCGGGTGCATTGCCGTAAAGTTCAACGTACTTCTTGCCGATTTCAGCGTATTGCTTGTCTATGTTAGATTTTGCCTTGCTGATAGAACTCTTAATCTTAGACTTTTCCACAGCGGTTTTAGTAGCAGAACCAATGGAACTACCTGCCTCCTTAGTCTTGTTTGCTAAAACGTTAGCTGTGTCCTTAAACTTGTTAATAAAACTCATAAGAAAATACCTCCTAAATGTTGTGTGCATAATACTTTTACCACGGATACGTTTACCGCTTACATTAGTGATTATACCATTTTATTAGATAAAAGTCAAGAGTTTTTTGTAAAAAATCACCTAACTCTATAGCAACCCTCATAGATATCCTCACCGTCACGAACCATACGAGCCAGTACAACAAACCTATCTTTGTTGCTTGAGCTACCAGAGTTGCAAGTGGATAGTGCTAAAATCTTGTCGCCATACTGAACGTCCACACCAGTGATGATTTTCGACTTGTTAAAGGCACTGTTCACATAGTAGTAAAAAGTGTTAGGGTCGGATAGGTCTGAATAGTTCCAAAATTTGAAATCCGAACTGCTTGAGCCGTTGCAAACCATATACGCAAAGATTTTGTAGTACTTGTATCCATTCACGCTAGATAACGTAATTATGGGGTTTGCTTGATAGAAGTCGGCATTGTCACGGTACTTTTTCAAAGTGGCAAACATTGAGCCGTCCGCCATGTTGTGACCGTACAAGGTTATCAAGTCGGATTGCTGACCGTCATCGTCGAAAGTACCCATGTAGTCCATGAACACCCATCCCGAATGGCTTTCGTTCTTGTAAAAGTCGTGGGTTAAGTAGTAGCTGTTGTCTAAGCCTTGCGTAAACGCATAGCTAATATTGGTATTGCTAATGCTAACCCATCCACGGGTATCGGAGTTAGTTTCTTTCAAGTTAGCGACTTCTTGACAGTGTGCCGACGGCAACGTCGCCCTAGATATGTTAGAGTGGTCTATGACCGTTTCGTTTAAAGGTTCTGTCGTGACAATAGTAGTTTCAACGGGTTCTGTTTCGGCGGTGGTAACTTCTGTAGTCGTGGTAGTAGCCTCTGTAGTAACGGTAGTTTCGGCGGTGGTAACGACTTCTTCCGTTTCGCTCTCCCCTAAGGTGTACCCCATAGCTTGTACCCTGCTTACTGGCTCGTCTGTGGTGTTGCCATTCTTAACCACCAAAAACACCAACACTATACCTATTGCTATAGCAAAAATTGTTATGTAGGCGAATATCTTCTTTTCGGCTTTAGAAACTTTCAACATTATCACTCTCCATTTAAAGCTATATATAGTATAACATTAGGCGACTAGTTTGTCAATACTAGGAACGCAAAAAGAATCCCTCACCCGAAAATGGAACAGATGAGGAAACTCTTTTTTAATTAAATGGAGCAAAGGATGAGCCGTGTTTTAAAGCTACACCTTTGATTTCTAGCTAATTAATTGAATGGCACAAAAGATGAGCCGTCATAGCTACCACCCTTGATTTTGTACCATAGGTCTGGCATTAGTGGGTCTGGGTTGAAAGTAGCGTTTTCAGTACCCTCGTAAACGTCCTCGCCGGAGCGTACACGTCTAGCAACTATGATAAGTCTGCCGTCGCCACTAGTGTTATTAAATACAGAACTACAAGTAGATAGTGTAAGTAGCTTGTCGCCGTAGGTTACGTCTACATCGTTGCTGATAAGACTTCTCTGTTTGCAACCGTTGGCATACTCGTAGAACTCGTCCTCGGAGTTAAAGCCTATCATGTTGTAGTACTGGAATTGGTCTAAGTTGTCAGTGCTAACGTCCTCTATAAACACGGAGAATATCTTGTATAGAGAAGTTTCGTACCTAGAACTTAGCTGTATAATAGGGTGTTCGGAGTAGTATCCGTCAACATCCTTGTACTTTTTAAGTTGTCCAAACATGGACTCGTCTTGCATATTGTGACCATATATAACCATGTTCGTACTTTGGGAATCTCCACCTAGCCTACACCTATAGTCTAGGAAGATAGAACCAGCCTTAGCCTCCTCCCCTAGGAAGTTGTGCTTTAGGTAGTACTCTTTTTGTTCCTCGGTAGTTTTTTGTACTATAGGATAGTTAATCCTAGTGCCGTCTATGTAGATATAGCCCACATAGTCGGGGTTTTTGGAAATCCAGTAGTCAGCCTCTACTGAGTTTACATATACCGTTCTAGTTTCGCCGTCAACTACTTCTGTTTCGGTAACGGGTGCTTGAACGTATCCATCTTCTATAGGTACGGATGTAACGTCACCGCTGTCGTCGTCACTAGCAACGGCAGAGTATGGGATTAATCCGTCGTAAAGTTCTTCGTACATCTTGTCGTTTTTGTAGTTTTCATAGAAGTAATCAAATACCAAATATGCACACACTGCAAAAACTATAACAGATAGCAAAAACACTATCTTTCTTAAACCCTCTGCAAAGGTATCCCCTGCACAAGGAAACAACTCACCTAAAAGACTAGTTTTCTTCTTTTTGCGTTTACTTGCGGAAGCCATTATCTAAAAATCCTCCTATCAGTATAATCTTTAACATTTTCTAAAATCGATACTACCATTTCTAGTACACACATAGTAGATTTTCTTCTAATAGTTTCCCTATCGTAGCCCATATCCCAAAGTTTTAGCAACCTAACAAAAGTTCTACCTTTAAAGTACACTCCAACGTATACAGCCCCCACTGGGACTTCTAAAGTAGCTGTAGGACCTGCAAACCCCGTAACTGCTACACATATATCTGCACTAGAACGAATCTTTAAACCGTTAGCCATGGCCTCGGCTACTTGATAGCTTACAGCCCCATAAACGTCTAACAATACTGGCGAAACCTTTAAAAATTCCGTTTTCATTCGGTTTGAGTACACACACACACCGAACTCATACACCGCAGACGCCCCCGCTATAGAAGTAACTATTTGGGATAGCATACCGCCCGTGCAACTCTCAGCAAAAGAAATCTTTAAGTTTTGTTCCTTTAGCAAGGCTACTAATTTAGTAGCTAATACATATGTGTCATCTACTTTGCTTTTCTGTATGTATAAAAGTTTTAAATCTGCGTCATCCATATCCATATGTAACACCACCAAGTTATATTTTAACATAATTATATTCTATTAAATATATCTAAGCAGAAGTTTCTGCATTATGTTCACCCTGCTGGGCAGGGGTAGAAAAAATTTATTGAAGAAGGGAAAAAATCTTAAAGTGAGAGTTTGCACATTGTAGGGTTTTCCTACCATCAGAATAGGAACAGCCCTACCTATATGCACAAACTTAAAAGAGTTTATTATGAACTTAAAAACTAATTAGCATATTTAACTACCAAAGTAGTATTTTCCACAGCCTTTTGCACCAGTGGAGCAAAATCGAACTTGCTTTGAGCCTTTTCTATCTCCTCAAGGGATGGCTGAGTTTTTGGGTGCTTTGGAGTAAACACAGTACAGCAATCCTCGTAAGGTAGCGTAGAGGTTTCAAAAGTACCTATCTTTCTAGCGATGTTTATAATCTCTATCTTATCCATGCCTATTACTGGTCTAAAGACTGGCATATGGCAAACGGCATCGGTACAGGCTATAGCCTTTAAAGTTTGACTAGCCACTTGACCTACGCTTTCGCCAGTGATTAAAGCCTCGCAGAACTGCTTTTTAGCGATAATCTGTGCTATTTCCATCATTAGCCTACGCATGATAATAGTAAAGTATTCTTCTGGGCAATGTTTCCTAATAGCCTCTTGTATCTCTGTGAATGGCACACAGAAGAACGCTATAGTACCGCAATACTCGGTTAATTCTTCGCAAAGGGTTTCAACCTTTAGTCTAGCCCTCTCGGAAGTGTATGGCGGACTTACATAGTGTATAGCCGACACTTGCAAACCACGTTTTGCCATCATGTAACAAGCTACAGGGCTATCTATACCGCCCGAAAGTAGTGCCAAAGCCCTACCTGAACTTGCCACTGGAAGACCTCCCGCACCCTCCATGTTGCCTAGGTGGATGTATGCGTTAGTATCTCGGATTTCTATAGTAACCCTAACTTGTGGGTTTTTCACATCCACAGATAGGTTTGGGTAACGTTCTAGTATTTCGTGTCCCAACTCTATGCAAACCTCTGGGGATTTCATAGGGAAACGCTTATCTGCACGTTTGCACTCTACTTTAAAAGTTTTTGCATATGGCAAAATATCCTTAAAATACTCAAGGACTGTCTTAACTATATCATCAAAATCTTTTTCGCAAACGGCACACCTACATATAGCAGATATACCAAAAACTTGTTGTAACTTCTCAACGAATATATCTATGTTCTGTGGAGAGGTATCTTTTGGGATTATGTACACTGTAGACTGTTTTCTACTAATCTCAAACTCCCCCACGGATTTTAACTTCTTATTGATATTCTTAATTAGTAGCTTTTCAAACGAGGTCTTGTTGTTGCCCTTTAGGACTATCTCGCCGTACTTCGCTAAAACTATCTCATTAATCATTATACTTTGTAACCCTTTCAATTTTTTGTTTGTGGAACGTCCCTCAACGTTCCACAATATATATAGGCTATTCTCTTAGTCGTAAATTTTCTTTTTAAATGATACCTTTGTAATATAAATGCATCTCGCAAAGGAAAAACATTTACATTACAAAGAGTATCCACTGCTATTTGCAGTGAGAATTTTATTGGAAACATTAGTAATTAAGCCATATCTCAGGCTTTTTTTAGTGCGGAACGGCAACGAATCACCGCCCCACCCTAATGACATTTAGAAATTCAAAAACATACTTTGTAATATGAACAACCACAAAAAATGCAGTTATTCATACTACAAAAAACATTTTATTCAAAAAAGTTATAAGCTTGTATTAAAAATTTTAATCTACTGTAATATGAATGACTAAAGACCGAAAGCCATTCATATTACAATAAAAAAATAAAATAATTATATTAATGAAAGCGTTAGTTATTAAAAGCCTTTATAGTTGGAGAACGACGAAGAACCGCCGTTCTTCTACAGAAAAATCATCAAATGTTAATGACTCGAAAGGCTTATTTAGAAAAATCTATCAAAAACACCTTTGTTGTTACGGAACGGCAAACCGCCGTTCCCCACACTATTTTATTTTAAAGGCGTTTGTTGTAGTAGTAAGTTAAGTACCTAGACAACAAGCTATCCGCCATGACCGCTATGGAAACGTACAGTGTAGCGTTGTATTCGCCCATAAAGGCTAATACTATTATAATGGCTAAGCCTAGGTAAACCATAAACAAGTTGGCTTTGGACTGTGCCTTATCACGGATGATGATGTTACGCTCATCGTGGAGTTCAATCTCCTCCAACTTTTTTTCTTTTAAGGTTTTTTTGTGGAACTTACCTATAAACATAAGTAAAACGGCAACAGGTAAGCCAATGAACACTATAATATCTTTTCTAAAGAAAAAGTATATAAACACGGTAACTACCTCTATAATAGTACCTATGTCGAATATTAAACTTTGAATCTCTCTTTTTGTCTTACGCATGATAATCACTCCTCGTATATGAAAATTTCTTCTATAGCTAAATTGAAGTATCGAGCTATCTTAAATGCTAGTATAATCGAGGGGTTATATCTTCCTTTTTCAAGAGAGCCTATCGTTTGCCTAGAAACTTCCAAAGCCTCCGCTAGTTCTTCTTGTTTAATACCTTTACTTTTACGGATTTCCTCTAATCTATTTTTCAACGATTTGACCTCCGATTCTTAATGAAAAGTTTATCTACAATGGAAAGTCCGCTTTACATATATTATAATATCACAGGCTAAAAGAAATGTCAAGTGTGTTTTACATTCCGTGACAAGTTTATTTTACATTTCGTGAAAAACTACCAAACGTGATACTTTTTCAAGGGGTGTATTTAGCAGTATTGCACAATGGATTTATACCAGTATTTATGAAATATCCACTGCAAAAATATTTATACAGTTTGCATAATTTTGCATTCTCATATAGTCCATATTTGTGAATTTTAACGAAATTACCGTTTTGGGGTTGATTTTACAAAAATTATGTCTTATAATAGTGACGATGAATGTATTTTGTAACATTTGTAATCGATTTGTTACAAATTTAAATATATGACATATGTATACAAATATTGAGTGACACTCCGAACTCTTTTTTACTTATATTTTTTGTTTTGATTTTTTTGTTTTGTATGTGAATGTTCGTATTCACAATGATTGGAGGATGTTTAAAATGGTCAAGAAGATTTTGAGTTTAGTATGCTGTTTGGCATTATGCACACCCGTTGTTACTATGGCACAAACTACCGTTAATAATTCCGTTGAAGTTTCCGCAACTGCAACTACTACTAATACAAACTTTAACTTTACATCTAGCCAAAAGGCTGTAGACTTAATTAAATCTTGTGAGGGCTTTTCTGCTAAGGCTTACTGGGATTACAAACAATGGACTATCGGCTACGGCACATACGTTGCCAGTGATACCACTTACCCAAACGGCATTACTGAGGCTCAGGCTGAAAAATTACTATTCAATGCCCTAGGCACTTTCGAGGACTATGTAAATGCGTTTTTAAAGAGAAATAACGTTATAGTAAACCAGAACCAGTTCGACGCTCTAGTTTGCTTTACATACGCTATACCATCATGGTCTTTCAAGGGCAACGAAGACTATACTATTGCACAAATGCTTATCAATGGCGTTGAAAACTACAACGACCAACAAATATATGACATTTTCGGGCTATACGTTAAGGCCGGTACTGGTGCTAACAAAGTGACTCTACCAGGGCTAGTTAGAAGACGTGTAATGGAGGCTTCACTATTCCTATACGGTGATACTACCCACGAAGTTCCAGCAAGTGTTACTTCCTCACAGAATGCAACCACTGCTACTACTACCACTACCGCAACTACTACTGCTACTACCGAGTCCGTAACTACAGCCGTTACTACCGCCGTAACTACAGCTACCGAAAGTGTTACAACTACTAAGGAAGATTCTAAGAGTACTAAGACTACCGAGGCTGTAACTTCCAGTGATACTGCTACAGCTACTACAACCGCCGAAATCACTACATGGATGGTTTCCGACAAGGACGGCGTAAACCTCCGCCACTCATACGGCGTAAAGGCTGAAAAGCTTAGTGCTATACCTTACAACGCTATCGTTACGGTTTCCGAAACTGTACAGGCCGACGGCTACACATGGGGCAAAGTTACCTACAACGGCATAACCGGTTGGTGTGCTTTGGACTTCTGCACTCAGCTATACGATGTGGACGTTCAGGGCGACGTTAACGGCGATGGCTACTTCCTAATCACTGACGTTTGTATGCTTAAGGCATACCTATACAACACCTTAGACCTTACCGATGAACAACTCGAAAGAGCAGATTTCAACGGCGACGGCGAGGTAAACGTCACTGACTATCAACTTGCTTTCAAGAAAATCCTCTTAGAGGTTTAATCTCTGTGGATTTTTTTCTAAAAACTTGATATAAGACTACAGATTCTTTCGGGAGTCTGTAGTCATTGCTCTTTTATGGGCAAATTTGCCGTGCAATGGCATGGAATTATATTGAATAAAAAGGGGTTTGTTAAATTATGCAAGGAAAGACTCACATAGCTGGAGCGATAGCCTTAACCACGCTAGTCACACAGCCCAAAAGCGTGGGCGAACTGCTACTCTGCGTGGGAGTGTCGGCTGTAGGCGGTGCTATCTGCGACATAGACGTGGACGGCTCTATAGGTAGCAAGAAACTCAAGCAGATAAGCGGTTTCGGGATAGTGGTGCTTTTGGTGTTGGTGGTAGCGTTGCTCACTGGCAAGGCTGAATTTTCAAAGGTCATGGCAAGGGACAACTCCATCGTGCGAACGTGTTTCGGCATAGCCATGATGTTCCTAATATGTTGGTTCGGCAGAAAACAGCCCCACAGAACCTTTATGCATTCGGTGTTGGGGGTGGTGCTATTGAGCGTTGCGTCGTACTTAGTGTTCACGGAAATATGGCTTTATATGGCACTGGGAATGGTGTCCCACATAGCCCTAGACCTACTCAACAAAAAACGCATAACGTTGCTATACCCCCTCAAAAAACCGAAGTTTGCACTAGGCATATGCACCGCCGACAGTGCCGTAAATACCGTGCTATTCTATGCGTTCTCGGTGCTATGCGTTTTGGAAATGGTAGTAGCTATCTATAGGATAGTTTTGTAAAATATTAGTATGTTCAAAAAAACGGAACGTCACACATGGCGTTCCGATTTTCTATCTATTTATGGCTACCCCACGCACCTTTTAAAGTTGGTTTTCTTATCGAATGCGGGGTTGAATGCGTAAAAGTTTTGGCTATCCAAATTTTCCTGAGTGATTCTTAAAGCCTCCCCGAAACGCTGAAAGTGTACGATTTCACGTTCACGGAGGAAACGCAAAGGCTCTTTAACGTCGTAGGTGTCCGCCACTCTAAGGAGGTTTTCGTAGGTGGCACGGGCTTTCTGTTCGGCTGACATATCCTCGGTTAGGTCGGCTATGGGGTCGCCCTTGCACTGAAAGTACGCTGCTGTGAACGGCACTCCACTTGCGGAGTTCGGATATATGGCGGTGGTGTGGTCCACATAGTATGGGGCAAATCCGCCCTCCTCTATCTCTTTTACGGAGAGGTTTCGGGTTAGCTGGTACACTATTGCGGATATTACTTCCATGTGTGCGAGTTC
>CAYXNU010000040.1:4354-10735 GCA_964466485.1 uncultured Ruminococcus sp. | reverse complement strand
AAAATACTTGGTTGGCGACGACCTGGGAAAATAAATCGGTGCCGATGCTTTTTAAAACCTTAACTTTTAAAGTTAAGGTTTTTTTTATATATTTTTGCCTATTTGACAAATTGGCTAATATGTTGTATAATTATCGTACATATTTTATTAAACAAGAGGTGAAAATATATTTGAAAAAGTTGCTAGTTCATTTAAAAGGGTACTTGAAAGAGTGCATAATAGCGCCACTTTTTAAGCTTCTTGAGGCACTGTTTGAACTGTTTATACCGTTGGTCATGGCGTCGGTGATAAACGTTGGCATTGCGAATGGAGATAAACAACACGTTTACAAGATGTGTGGTTTAATGGCGGTGTTGGGGCTGGTAGGTTTAACCTGTTCACTGATTGCCCAATACTTTTCAGCTAAGGCTTCTGTGGGATTTGCTGTTAAATTGCGTTTGGCTCTGATAGAACACATACAAAAGTTTTCTTTCACGGAGGCGGACACGATAGGCACATCTACGTTGATAACCCGAATGACATCCGATATTAACCAGTTGCAGACAGGTGTAAACATGGTTTTAAGGTTGTTTTTGCGTTCGCCGTTCATAGTGTTCGGTGCGATGATAGCCGCTTTTACCATAGACGTTAAGTCGGCGACGACTTTTTGCGTGACGATTCCCTTGTTGTCGGTGGTTATTTTTGGGGTTATGTATGTAACAGTTCCCATGTACAAAAAGGTGCAATCCAGTTTGGATAAGATTACTCTATCGACTAGGGAAAACCTCAATGGTACGAGGGTTATAAGGGCATTTAGCAACGAAACCAGCGAGGTTGAAAACTTTGTGGAAAACAACTCCATTTTAAAGAAAGCACAGCTTAGTGCGAGTAAAATCTCCGCAGTTATGAACCCCGTGACCTATGCCATCGTGAACATATCGGCGGTGGTGCTAATTTGGGTTGGCGGTATTCAGGTTAATGTTGGCACTCTTGAGCAAGGCGACGTAATCGCACTAATTAACTATATGTCCCAAATTTTGGTGGAGTTGGTTAAACTTGCAAACCTAATAGTTACCATTACAAAGGCTATTGCGTGTGGCAACAGAGTCCAATCGGTGTTTGAGGTTCAGCCTAGCATGGCGGACGGTTCTTACAGCACCGAAACTTTCAACCATTCCGACACCATAGTGTCGTTCAAGGATGTGTCTTTCAAGTACGCTGGTGCGAGTGAAAACTCTATCAGCAACGTTACTTTCGATGTGAAAAGGGGCGAAACCATAGGCATTATCGGGTCTACGGGTTCTGGTAAAAGTACCCTTATAAACCTAATACCTAGGTTCTATGACGCTACTGAGGGTGACGTTTTAATCGATGGTAAAAACATCAAGGACTACTCTATAGACAGCCTTAGGGCAAAGATTAGCGTGGTTATGCAGAAAACCGCTCTATTCAAGGGAACTATAGAAAGTAATATGTTGGTGGGCAACCAAAAGGCTACCCCCGATGACATCAACTGGGCTTTGAAAGTTTCACAGGCGGATGAGTTTGTGGCAAGTAAGCCCAACGGCATACAGACTACCGTATCCCAAAACGGAAAGAACTTTTCAGGCGGACAGAAACAACGTTTAACTATCGCTAGAGCGTTGGTTAAACGTCCCGAAATTTTAATACTAGACGATAGCTCGTCTGCTTTAGACTACGCTACAGATTTAAAACTTCGCTCCGATTTGAAAAAACTATCAAACATGACAGTCTTTATAGTTTCACAAAGAACTTCTTCAATACAAAATTCCGACAAGATTATAGTACTAGATGATGGTCAAATGGTGGGTTTAGGAACTCACGACGAGTTAGTACAAACTTGCGAGGTGTATAGAGAAATCTATACCTCTCAATTTCAAAAGAAAGGATAGATTATATTGTTAGAGATACTTCAAAATGTATCGGATTTTCTTTGGGGACCTGTAATGTTAATATTACTAGTCGGAACTGGAATATTTTTAACCATTAGGTTAAAGTTTCTACCATGGAGGAATCTTCCGTATGCTATACGACAGATTTTCGTAAAACACGACAGCAACCACTCAGGAGATATTTCTCCATTCCAATCTTTAATGACGGCTTTGGCGGCTACTATAGGCACTGGTAACATAGTAGGTGTAGCAAGTGCATTAGCTATGGGAGGTCCAGGGGCTTTGGTTTGGATGTGGATTAGTGCGTTGTTTGGGCTATCCACAAAGTATGCGGAAAGCGTTCTAGCGGTAAAGTACAGAGAACCTAATGCCAACGGCGAAATGTGTGGAGGTCCTATGTACGCCATAAAGAACGGTTTTAAACACAAAGGCTTTGCTAAAGTGTTATCAGTGTTGTTTGCGATATTTGCCGTATGTGCATCTTTTGGTATAGGTAACCTAGCACAAGCGAACTCCATATCTACTTCCATAAACAATGCTTTTAGCATACCTACTTACATAACGGGTATAGTTTTAGTAGTGTTAGCGTTGCTAGTACTTCTAGGGGGAGTTAAAAGCATAGGTAGAGTCTGTGGAGTAGTAGTACCATTTATGGCGGTGCTATACTTTGTATGTGCTTTAGCGGTTATCATTACTAATATTGGAAACCTACCTAGTGGCTTTAAACAGATAGTATCTATGGCATTTTCTATAAAGTCTGTAGGGGGTGGCGTAGGCGGAACTATAATAGCTAATATGTTCAGTGCTATGCGTTACGGTGTAGCTAGGGGAGTGTTCTCCAACGAGGCTGGACTAGGTTCTGCACCTATAGCAGCGGCAGCGGCTCAAACTGATAGACCATCAAGGCAAGGCTACATAAACATGACTGGTACTTTCTTTGATACTATTCTAGTATGTAGTATTACAGGGTTGGCTATTATGTGTTCTGGGGTGCTAGGCACTACCAACGAACTAGGAGAAGTCGTTGAGGGTTCGGACTTGACTATATTAGCTTTTAATACTACTTTCGGTCAGTATGGAGCATATATCATATCTGTGGGCTTGATGTTGTTTGCGTTCTCTACTATACTAGGTTGGGAATACTATGGCGAAAAGTCTTTGGAGTACCTATGCAAGAGCAGAAAAGTTGTGTACATCTATAGGGTATTTTTTGCGTGTATGTGTTTTGTAGGATGTACTACTTCTCTAAGTTTGGTATGGGTATTCTCTGACATAGCTAACGCTTTAATGGCTATTCCTAACTTGATTTGCTTGTTGGTACTAAACAAGGTAGTAGCAAAAGAATGTTTCAGCTATCAAGAGGAAGTTATAAAAGTGGAAAAGTTAAAGGGGTGATAATCATCTTATGAACCAAAAAGAAACGTTAAAAAAAGTTATCAAATACACTGGCAAATACAAGATTTTTTTAATAGTTTCCATACTGCTATCTATAGTTACTGTGGCTTTAACGTTGTATATTCCTATTATCACTGGTAATGCTATAGACTTTATTCTCGCAGAGGGCAAAGTCGATTTTGAAAGCATTGTACCACTAATTAGGGCTATGGTTTGTATAATCCTTGCTACATCGTTGACGCAATGGCTAATGAACCTTTGCAACAACCATTTAACGTACGGTATAGTTAAGGATATCCGTGACGAGGCTTTTACTAAGATACAATCTCTACCACTAAAGTATATAGATAGCCATTCTACTGGAGATTTGGTAAGCCGTGTAATTAGCGATGCCGACCAGTTCGCAGATGGTCTATTGATGGGCTTTACGCAACTATTTAGTGGTGTGGCTACTATCATAGGTACGCTAATATTTATGGTATCCGTAAACTTTAAGATATCTTTGGTGGTAATATTGCTTACACCGTTATCGTTTGTGGTTGCTAGTTTGATAGCTAAGAATACTTACGCTATGTTTAAAAAGCAGTCCGAAACGCTAGGCGAAGAAACCGCTTTCATAGATGAGATGGTTGGCGATATCAAAACAGTACAATCCTTTGGATACCAACAAAAGGCTATAGACGACTTTAGCAAGATAAACTCCCGTTTGGGACAGTACTCCCAAAAGGCTATATTCTTCTCATCCATAACTAACCCAGCTACTAGGTTCGTAAACAATCTAGTATATGTGGGAGTAGGCTTGAGCGGTGCTTTATCCGTAATTAGTGGGGGTTTAAGTGTAGGACAACTACAATGTTTTCTAAGCTATGCTAACCAGTACACTAAGCCTTTCAATGAGATTTCAGGAGTGGTTACAGAACTACAAAACGCTCTAGCTTGTGCTGGTAGAATCTTTGAGTTGATAGAAGAACCATCCGAAAAAGTGAACGAAAAGGCTATCGCTTTGGATTCCGTTAGCGGAAACGTAACCTTTAAAGACGTTAAGTTCTCATACAACCCCGAACAGAAACTTATTGAAAACTTTAACTTAGAGGTTAAGTCTGGGCAGAGAGTGGCTATCGTTGGAAAGACTGGTTGCGGTAAGACTACCCTTATAAACCTACTAATGCGTTTCTATGACACTACAGGCGGTAGTATCTCCGTGGACGGTGTAAACATTAACGATATCACTAAGGACAGCCTTAGAGAACACTACGGCATGGTGCTACAGGAAACGTGGATTAAGACGGGAACTGTTAGAGAAAATATTACTATAGGTAAGCCTAACGCATCCGATGAGGAGGTTATACAAGCCTCTAAGGCTTCGTATGCCCACAGCTTTATTAAAAGGCTTCCTAACGGTTACGATACCGTTATCAAGGATGACGGTACGCTATCTCAAGGACAGAAACAACTGTTATGTATCACTAGAGTTATGTTGGCTATTCCATCCATACTAATACTGGATGAGGCTACTTCCTCGATAGATACTCGTACAGAGATTAAAGTTCAAAAGGCGTTCTCAAACCTTATGCAAGGCAGAACTTCCTTTATAGTGGCTCATAGACTTTCTACCATTAAAGAGGCTGATATCATACTCGTTATGGATAGCGGTCACATTATGGAAATGGGCAACCATGAGGAACTCCTTAATAAGCACGGTTTCTATTACGACCTTTGGAACAGCCAGTTTGGATAATATTTTTAAAGAAATGGAACGGCAACTCGCCGTTCCTTATATATATATCTATGGGTTAATTTTTAAACATTACATGAAAGGATTGGTAAATATGTCTAACACACAAGAAAATGGAAATGGAACTCAAGAGAGTGCAGAAATCTACATAGAAGAAAAAAAGGCGGAAATTATTCCATCCTTTAATGATATCTCACAGCAAGACGACTTTCAAGCTTTTATAGAACTCCAACATCTATACGATTCCGCTATAAACAACGTAAAGACACAACTTAACATATTCGATGATGAGTTTAGAGTTAAGTTCCAAAGAAACCCTATACACGGCATGGAAAGTAGGTTGAAATCCCCACAGAGCATAGTGGGAAAACTCCAAAAAAAAGGTGTGCCTATAACTATAGTAAATGCTAAAAAATATCTAAACGATATTGCGGGTATTAGGGTTATTTGCTACTACATAAACGATATCTACACTATTGTGGATTTGATTCTAATGCATGACGACTACCAAATTATCAACGTTAAAGACTACATACGCAACCCGAAACCCTCAGGGTACAGAAGTTTCCACTTGAGCATTAGAGTGCCTGTGTACCTCGCTAATGGCAAACAGTACGTCCCTGTGGAAATACAGATTAGAACCATAGCTATGGACTTTTGGGCTAGTGTGGAACATCAACTAAAGTACAAGACTAGCTCAACTATTACCGCTGATATATCCAACGAACTTAAAGAGTGTGCAGAGGTTATCGCACAAACTGACGTAAAAATGCAAGAACTCTACTTGAGAATAGACCACATAAACGATATATCCCATGAGGAGAACTAACTATGCTAAACTTAAAGAGGGTATTCTTAGTAGCACTGGCAACGGTTTCAGTGGTGTTTTTGGTGGTGTCTAACGTAAGCATAAAGGCTCAAAATACGCTCACTGTAGCCCTAGAGGGTTCTACTGAGTATTATGAGGTGGCTACTCAAAACGGCTTGAATTTGTCCTATGAGGAGTATATTATGCTGTGTTCTGTAGTGCAAGGCGAAACTGGCGGTGCTGAGGTTGAATGGTCGGAGTTGGTTGCACAGGTAATAAAAAACCGTGTGGACTCCGAAAACTTCCCGAACGATGTGGAAAGCGTATTGACTCAACCTAACCAGTTTGACGCTATACAAAACTACTACAACGGCATAGCTATCAATGAGGTTACATATCAGGCGGTAGCTAATGTATTTACTGGAAACGCTAAAGCCACAGAACGCAACTTAGACGGTGCTGTATACTATTGCAACCCCGATATACTCAGCGAGGATATCGTGGAATGGTTTAACGGTTTAACCCAAACGTACGAGGCTTTCTATACCGTA
>CAYXNU010000040.1:0-4254 GCA_964466485.1 uncultured Ruminococcus sp. | reverse complement strand
ATTCGCATATATAAATAAAATCCACCCATGCAAAAAGCACGGGTGGATATCTATATTGTTAAAGTATGGAGAACTTTAATTAAGCAAACATAGTAGTAGATAGGTATCTTTCACCAGTATCTGGAACGATAGCAACTATCTTCTTGCCCTTGTTCTCTGGACGTTTAGCTAGTTCGATAGCAGTCCAAACAGCAGCACCTGCAGAAATACCTACTAGGATACCCTCAGTCTTAGCGATAAGGTTACCAGTGGATAGTGCAGCGTCGTTAGGTACAGCAACGATTTCATCGTATACACTTCTATCTAGGATGGATGGAACGAAGTTAGCACCGATACCTTGAATCTTGTGACCACCTGCTTTACCTTGAGATAGTAGTGGAGAAGTTTCAGGCTCTACAGCTACAACCTTAACGTTAGGGTTCTTAGACTTTAAGAATTGACCTACACCAGTTAGAGTACCACCAGTACCAACACCAGCGATGAATATATCAACGTCGCCGTCAGTGTCTTCCCAAATTTCAGGGCCAGTAGTAGTGATATGTGCTTGAACGTTTGCAGGGTTGTCGAATTGACCTAGTATTACAGAGTCAGGGATTTCCTCTTTAAGTTGGTTAGCCTTTTCTACAGCACCAGCCATACCCTTAGAAGCTTCAGTTAGAACGATTTGTGCGCCGTAAGCCTTTAATAGGTTTCTTCTTTCAACGCTCATGCTTTCAGGCATAGTTAAGATAGCTTTGTAGCCCTTTGCTACTGCTACGGAAGATATACCGATACCAGTATTACCACTAGTAGGCTCAATGATAGTAGAACCCTCCTTTAGGATACCTTTCTTTTCAGCGTCTTCAATCATGGACTTTGCGATTCTGTCCTTAACGCTACCAGCTGGATTGAAAAATTCTAGCTTAGCTAGAACAGTAGCCTCTAGGTTAAACTCTTTTTCTAGGTTTACAAGTTCTAGTATTGGAGTATGACCGATTAGTTCTGTAACAGATTTGTATATTTTGGACATATTAAAAAACCTCCTAAAATGTAATAAATATATAATTATAGTTCTATAGAGGAACATCCGAAGATGTTTCCTCTATAGCATTATATTCAACTAAATCTTATCGAATGCTTGTTGTAAGTCTTCGATTAAGTCATCGATATTTTCAGTACCGATAGATAGTCTAATAGTGTTAGGCTTAATGCCTTGTTCTAGTAATTCTTCAGCGTTTAGTTGAGAGTGAGTAGTAGATGCTGGGTGAATTACTAGTGACTTCATATCGCCAACGTTAGCAAGTAGAGAGAATATCTCTAAGCTATCGATAAACTTCTTAGCTTCAGCCTCGCCACCCTTAATTTCGATAGTGAATATAGAACCACCACCGTTAGGGAAATACTTGTTAAATACTTCTTGATACTTAGGCTCTACAGATGGGTGGTTAACCTTTTCAACCTTAGGGTTGGATTGTAGATATTCGATAACTTTCTTAGTGTTCTCAACGTGACGTTCAATTCTTAAGGATAGAGTTTCTATACCT
Source organism: uncultured Ruminococcus sp. (assembly GCA_964466485.1). Taxonomy (GTDB): domain Bacteria; phylum Bacillota; class Clostridia; order Oscillospirales; family Ruminococcaceae; genus UBA5884. Next base: position 2,731 of record CAYXNU010000040.1, on the reverse strand, counting down.
TGTAATAGTAAGAATGCACTTAATGGAGCAAGTGTAGCACCAGTATCACGAAGTAGGATAGCTCTAATCTTAGTAACGAAAGCTACACTACCTAGAGCCTTTGCAAAGCTAATACCATGGTAACTAGGGTTAGGGTCTACGATAGATGCAAACTTTCCACTAGCCTCCCAGTCGAACTTACCGCCCTCAACGATAACACCACCTAAAGTAGTACCGTGTCCACCAATGAACTTAGTAGCGGATTCTACTACGATGTCAGCACCGTGTTCTAGAGGTCTTACTAGGTATGGAGTACCAAAAGTATTGTCTACTACTAGAGGTATCTTGTGGTCGTGTGCAATCTTAGCAACAGCCTCGATATCGATAGGGTTAGAGTTTGGATTACCTAAAGTTTCTACAAAGATAGCCTTAGTGTTATCTTGAATAGCCTTCTCGAAAGAGCCTTCTTCGTCTGGGTCTACAAAAGTAGTAGTGATACCAAAGTCAGGTAGAGTGTGTGCTAGTAGGTTGTAAGTACCACCATAGATAGTCTTAGCAGATACGATATGGTCGCCATTCTGTGCTAGAGTTCTAAAAGTGTAGTCGATAGCTGCAGCACCACTTGCTACTGCTAAAGCTGCAGAACCACCCTCTAAAGCAGCGATTCTTTCTTCTAGTACGCTTTCGGTAGGGTTAGTTAATCTACCATAGATGTTACCAGCGTCAGTTAGGTTAAATCTAGCTTGTGCGTGTTCGGAATTGTGGAACACATAAGAAGTAGTTTGATATATAGGTACTGCTCTAGAGTCGGTGACTGGGTCAGCGTTCTCTTGACCTACATGAAGTTGTTGAGTTTCAAATCTCCATTTTTTATTTGACATGATAAAAGTCCTCCAATCAAAAATTATATTTTTAATTTAATTTAAAAAATCAAATCTTATTTTTCCTAGTTGATTACTATGTTTTTATTATACCCATAGTGGGGGCGTTTGTCAATAGCATCTTAAGATGTTTTCAAAAAGTTAATAGTTTCGTAAAGTTTTAGAAACAATTTTTTTAACATAGTACGCATTTGCGATACTTTAAAATATTGCTATTTTATTAAGAGAACGGCTCAAGGGTAGAGCCGTTCATATATGAGATTTCTATTCAAAAGAATCAATCATCTGTAGTAGATACTTTTTAATCTGTAGGATATCTACAGAAGTTACTTCGTTGTCGCCGTTAACGTCAGCGTTGGCTGTGTTTATAGCAGAGGAGTCTATCATCTGTAGGACGTACTTTTTAACTAGTAGTAGGTCGTTAGCCTCGATACTGCCGTCGCCGTTAGCGTCACCCTTTAGTATAGTAGAGGTAGAGCCTGTAGTATCCTCAACTGGAGTGGTAGTAACGTCTGTTTCAGTTTCGGTGTAAACAGTGGTAGTAACTGCTGTTTCGGTGTAAGTAGTAGTGGTAGGTGGGTTTAGTACTGTGTAGCTAATTGCGGAATTACTTCCCTCAACGTAGGATAGTTCTACTTCAGCACCTACTTCAAAGATGTTCTTAGCATCGTCGTTTAGGTTGTCTAGGTAGAAAGTAACCTCACTGTATTGACCGTCGTCGCCCATTACGTTTAGTATAAGAGTATTTCCCTCAGCACTGTAGACAGAACCAGTAGCCTCTAGTATTGTTTCGGAAGAATCACTAGTGGTAGTAGTTTCAGTCTTCTCCACCAACTCTAAACTAGCGAGGTCGGTATCGTTAATGACGGATAGCTTTACAGTGTCGCCGACTGAGAACTCTTGCATGTAGTCGCTATCATAGTTGCTAGTATCGAAAGTCTTAGTTGTACCCTCATATTCGATGGTAACGGCGGTACCGTCTATAGCAGTAATAGTACCTTCGTAGTAGTCACCATAGTCAGCAGGAGTGGTACTAGTAGCCACTTCTGAGAAGGTGGTAGTGGTGTCGGTAGTAACCTCTTCTGAGGAGACAGTAGTAGTTACTCCACCATCCAAAAGTTTGATACTAGTCAAAGCTACGGAACCAGTAGCTAAACTTAGGCCACTGATGTCTACCTTGTCGCCAACCTTAAACTCGGTGATGTCTATTGGTTGGGTGAATGCACTGTCGTAGTTGTTTTCAATGTAGGTAGTGTAACCATCATCTTGTGTAATTTCAAGGTCGCCATTGCCACGGATTGCAGTAATCTCACCGGTAAGGTTTACTACTGTGTAGTTATCGTAAGGGGTAGTGACGGTCTCAGTGCCGGTAGTAGTAACCACTTCTGAGGAGGCGGTAGTAGTCTCTTCAGGTGTAGGGTCTACGATTACGGTACCTCCCTCATACCAAGCACCGAAAGTGTAGTTTTCGTCAATCTCACTAGCGTTGGTAATGATGGTAGTTAGTTGGTCGGTACCCTCGCCGTACTTGTCGTATAGGCCAGCAATAGCCATGATAAAGCTACCGTTGTAGTCTAGGGCAGGTTCAGTGCAGGAGTAGCTGTCCGTGTTGTCATCGTAAGAGCCGTTAGCATCGGTAGGGCCACCTACTAATGCACCGTATAGTGTATACGTAGCGGAAGACTTGCTAGGGTTAGCGGCTCTGTGGTGGATGTTTACAGGGTAAGTGTCGGTGTAACCGATTAGGTAGCTCCTACCTTGAGGGTTGTCACCTAGTAGGTAGTCCATCTGACTCTTAGCGTAGGTGTAGTATTGGTCGTTGCCGGTAGCACTAGCGTACTCCATAGCGTACATCTGCCAAGCACAGTTGT
>CAYXNU010000039.1:0-10810 GCA_964466485.1 uncultured Ruminococcus sp. | reverse complement strand
ACTGAAACAGCTCCAACAGTGTGACCACCACGAAACACTTTAGGATAACTTTCCACAGCTTGCCATCTTTCGACAGAGCTAGCTCAAAATATCCCATAGGTATAAACGCAACTATATTTCCCAGCAAGTTTCGCACTGTAACCCCGTACAAACCAATGTTGTACCAACCACGATAAGCTTTAAAAGGTTCAAAGTTATAGTTCCAGTAACCGAGTTGACGGTTCTGTAGGATAGTTTCCCTAGTTTCGTGGATATACCCACCGTCCGGAAAGCTATACACTATGCTTTGCACCTTGCACGTAACTACGGCTAGCAGTACGATAAAGTACATGACGTACAATACTCTTGTGATAACCCTCGTTATCTTGTCTTTGGTATCTGTCATTAAGTTATCGACTACTTACCAGCCTTAGGTCTCTTAGCACCGTACTTAGAACGAGCTTGCATTCTCTTAGCAACACCTTGAGCGTCTAGAGTACCTCTGATGATGTGGTAACGTACACCAGGTAAATCCTTAACTCTACCGCCTCTAATTAGTACTACAGAGTGTTCTTGTAGGTTGTGACCGATACCTGGGATGTATGCAGTAACTTCTTGACCGTTAGTTAGCTTAACTCTGGCAATCTTTCTCATAGCTGAGTTAGGCTTCTTAGGAGTGGAAGTTCTTACAGCAGTACAAACTCCTCTCTTTTGTGGAGAACTTTGGTCGATTTGAACCTTCTTCTTGGAATTGTAACCCTTTTGTAGTGCAGGTGCAGTAGACTTTTCTTCTAGCACGTTTCTACCTTTACGAACTAATTGGTTAAAAGTAGGCATTTAATTTTTCCTCCTTCTTTAAAAGATATTTAAACATAGTGATACTTACAATCACTACACAATTACATATTATATACTGTTATTTGCGGTTTGTCAAGATGTTTTTTTAATTTTGTTGAATTTTTTTCACAAAAGATTAACGCAACTACTCCTTTAAGCTAGTATTTCCCACTTACTGGGATTTAATACAGTGTAAACCCTCCTATTTGACAAACCTTTGAAAACAGTATATAATAGTATAATATTAAAACAAAGATAGGAGAATTTTTATGGATACTTATTCAGAACAGTTAGTGTATAAATATCCCACTGGCAAGGATAACCTAAAGAAGTTTCTAACCTATGCTGTAGCGGTAGTTATAGCCGTGCTAGTAATAGCTTTAACTATGTCCACAGTGTTCGCAGGATTGGGCTTTCTATTCGGTGCAGGAATAGTTTGGTTGGCATACTTTTTGGGTACTAGGCAGTACACCGAATACGAATACATCATCACAAACGGCGAAATAGACATAGACAAGATAGTCGCTAAAAGCAAACGTTCTAGGCTTTTAACTGTAAAGGTATCTACTTTTACAGCCTTTGGGCGTTTCTCCGATGATATAAAAGACGACGAAAGCCTTACCCTTGTACTCGCTACAGAAAACACTGGTGTGGACGACTGGTACGCCGATTTTGAATCCGAAAGCTATGGCAAAACTAGATTGCTATTCACTCCAAACCAACAGTTTTTAGAGTGCGTAAAGCCATACCTAAAGAACGGTATCAAGATATAGTATGCGAGTGGGTATTGATATAGTCGAAACTTCTAGGATTGCTAAGAGTATCACTAAGCCACGTTTCCTTGAAAGAGTCTACTCTACAGAGGAAATATCGCTTTGCAACTCTAAAAAAAATCCCGTGGAAAGCTTTTCCGCAAGGTTCTGCGTTAAAGAGGCTTTTTCTAAGGCTTTAGGCACTGGCGTTAGAAACTTCTCACTGAATGAGGTTTCTACCCTAAATGACCCCCTAGGCTGTCCATATGTGGTCTTAAGTGGCGATGCTAAAGAACTCGCTAAAGGCTTTAAAGTATCGGTAAGCATTAGCCACACCAAAGAGTACGCAACCGCTATAGTAATCTTAGAAGATATTTAAAATTTAATGTAAAGGATATGTTTTTTATGATATTGGTAACACCAAATCAAATGAAATTGCTTGAAACTACTGCTAACAACAGCGGTACTTCCTATGAGCAATTAATGCTAAATGCAGGTGAAATTTTAGCTGAGGAAATAGTTGCAAAGTCTAACAGCGATAGCAATATACTATTCCTTTGTGGTAACGGCAACAACGCAGGAGATTGCTTTGTGGCTAGTAAAATCCTAACAGAAAAATGCTACACTAACGTTACCGTTGCACTACTATGTGGAAGTCCTAAAACGGAACTCGCTAAAAAAACTTTTGAAGATATTTCGGAAGAAGTTACTATATTAGAAAGTTTAAAGGATATTAAACAGTCTTTTGAAGATAGTGACATTATCTGCGATGGTATCTTTGGAACTGGTTTCCATGGCGAAATCCCTAAGGATATTCAACAGGTGCTACTTACTCCCACTAAGGCTTACAAAATAGCTGTGGATGTTCCTAGTGGTATAGATTGCAAAAACGGAACTGTTAGCAATGGCACTCTCAAGGCTGACGAAACTATAACTTTCGCCTTTAGCAAGTTAGGCATGATGGTATATCCTGCTTGTTGGTACTGTGGCGAAATTAAGACCGTGGATATAGGAATAACTTCTACTCATTACGATACTTGCATAGATAACAAAGTGCAGTCCTTAACCGCTGACTCTGTAAGACTCCCCTACCGTTCAGACCTAGGCAACAAGGGAACTTTTGGCAGAGTGCTACACGTTACTGGCTCTAAAAATATGGTAGGTGCTTGTATTATGGCAGGAAAGTCGGCTTTGCGTTGTGGTGTTGGATTGGTTACAATATCCACTAAAAACCCCGAACTACTACCTATAACTATGCCCGAACCTACCTATATATCTAGAGATTTTTACGATATATTTGAAACTTTAGAAAAGTCTACAGCACTACTAATAGGTTGTGGTTTAGGCACTGCTGAAAAGTCTGTAGAACTCTTTAAGTATGTGGTGAAATACGCCGAATGCCCTCTAATAATAGATGCCGATGGAATAAACATACTATCCAACTGCATAGATATTATTGATAAGAAAAAGGCAATATTAACCCCACACCCACTAGAAATGTCTAGACTTGCTAAAATACCAGTCAAAGAAGTACAGTCCAACCGCTTAGAAGTGGCTACAGAGTTCGCTAAAAAGCATAGTTGCGTAGTAATCCTAAAGGGTGCAAATACCATTGTAACCGATGGCAAACGTTCTTTTGTGGATATGGTTGCTAACTCTGGTATGTCTAAAGGGGGTTGCGGTGACGTTCTTGCGGGTATGGTGTCGTCGTTTGTGGCACAGGGCATGGACTTATTTGAGGCTAGTAAGCTATCGGTTTACATACACTCGCAAAGCGGTTTAAACTGTGCAAATAGGCTATCTAAGTACGCTATGCTCCCAACAGACGTTATAGAGGAGATTCCAAAGGTTATAAAAACTCTTGCTAAAGAAAGATAATATATATGTGTGTATGTGCATTATATTGCAATATAAAAGACGTTAAAATATAAAATATACACTTTAGGAGAGGTTTTTTCTATGAAAAGATGTATCTGTATTTTGACTTCTTTCACACTGCTATTACTGACATCCTGTAGTAGCGGAACTACTGAAAAAGTTTCCGCTAATGACGTGTTTTCCGAACCTTTTACCTGTACCGCCAACATAACTACAGAGGACTTAACGGCTGTAGGAAAACTATCAAGGTACGGTGTTGAAAGCTGGGAGATAGAGTTTTCCGAACCTGAAACACTATCGGGGGTTACGCTAACTTTTGACGGCGTAAACTCGGAAGCCTCATACAAGGGCTTGTCGTTTTCCATGCCTAAAAGTGCCGTACCTGTGAACTCCATGTTGCTATGCTTAGCCACTGCCGTGGATGAAATATCCACTAGCGAGGAAAAAGAGTGTACCTCCAGTGAGGGATTTTTTACCTTTAAAGGCTCTACAGACTGCGGTGACTACGTCCTAAACGTTAAAGAGGACACGGGAAACATTGCTACATTTAGCATGAAAAATTTAGGTTTAAACATAGTGTTCTCGGATGTTTCCACGCTAGAAACAGAAACTTCTACCACAAGCGAACTTGAAACGACTTTAGAAACTACAAATACCAATACATAAAAATAGGAACGTTCAAAGAGCGTTCCGTTTTTTTATATATATTAAACTGGTATTAAATTGCACCATAGTTTGCATTAGATAGCATTAACTTAATTCTATTCTCTTGATTTACTTTGGTAGCACCAGGGTCGTAATCTATAGGGACTATATTAGCATTTGGAAATACTTTCTTTATAGACCTAGTCATGCCCTTGCCTACTACATGGTTAGGCAAACATCCAAAAGGTTGACAGCACACTATATTGCCATAGCCACTTTCAGCAAGTTCCATCATTTCAGCGACTAAAAACCAACCCTCGCCCATCTTGTTGCCATAGCCTATAATGCCCTCTACAAGCCCCCTAATGTGCTTATATGCCGTAGGTAGGTTGAACTTTTTAACTTCTTCAACCGCTTTAATCATATCCGCCTCGACGCTTTCAACATAGTTAAATAGCACAGTAGCCACGGACTTCTTTAGCTTGTTGCCATCGTATAGTATAACGTCGTCACGGCGGTTGTCTATCTTAAATAGCATAAACGGAATAATTCCCGGAACGTTTACCTCACAGCCTTGACTAAATAGAAACTCCTCTAGGTGGTTATTTGCCAACTTAGAATACTTAGCATAGATTTCTCCTACTATACCAACTTTTGTCTTTTTGATAGACTTGTCTAGTTCTATGTTAGCAAAGTCTTGAGCCATTAGTTTAGTATTCTTAGCAAAATCTTTTCTAGAAAAGCCCTTGCCATTTTTGAACTGGTTAGTAAGTTCGGGAACCCATTTATCTATAACTTTACGGCTAGAACCCTTTTCAATTTCGTAAGGCTTAATTTGATTATCTAGACACATCATCAAATCGCCATAGGCTAAAGTCATCATAGATTGCATAATCATAGTAAATGTGAACTTAAAACCGCTATTCTTTTCCAAACCCGATAGGTTTAAAGAGATTACTGGGACGTGTGCATAACCAGCCTTTTCCAAAGCTTTTCTAAGTAGGTGTATATAATTAGAAGCTCTACAACCGCCACCAGTTTGTGGTACCATTAGAGCAACCTTATTAATATCGTACTTGCCACTGTTTAAAGCGTCTATCAGCTGACCTATTACCAATAGTGCAGGATAGCAAGTATCGTTGTGTACCAATTCAAGACCAGTGTTCACAACGCTAGGTCCATCGTTAGTTAATATTTCAAAGTTGTAACCATTTATTAAAAATACCTGTTTAAGTAATTCAAAGTGGATACCTAACATATTTGGTGCTAATATTAGGTAATCTTTTCTCATTTCTTTAGTAAACTCTACTCTCACTGAAACAAAACTCCCTTTCTAAATCGTGTACTATAATTATAACATATTCGCATAAAAAGTCAAATGTTTTTTAGAATACTATAGGGAACGGCAATTCGTCGTTCCCTACAAAAATAGTTTATTTTATCGAACTCACATGATATTAGTAACTTTAAAGTCTAGGTTTTCAATGGTGCTTTTTAGGACGGTATCGTCTATAGGTTTGCTCATGGATACGGTTGCCGTATGCTTATTTAGACTTACTTTACACAAAGCACCATCCAAAGAATTGATAGCTTTTTCTATTCTGTTTTTGCAGTTTTCGCAGTGCATACCATCAATAGTTATAACCTTTGTAGCAATGACTGGACTATCCAGTTTTTTCTTTTTAGCCTTAGGAGTATCACTGCCACCGCAACACCCCCCTTGACCTTTCATGTGCTTAACGCTAGACCTTAAAGCAAATACTACTATCACGGCTAATATTAGTAGTATTACAATTGTAGATGTAGTCATAAAAAAAATCTCCCTCTAAATATTTTCTATGCTAAGTATACCACAATAGAAGATATAGAGTCAAATTAGTTGCGTGGTGGCAACATTTTTAGTGGTTGGCTTTTTTGTCTATGAACTTAGGCATAGTCTTAGAATAGACTATCTTTTGGGCGTTGTAAAGTCCCGTGTACCCCGATAGCAAATAGGACACAGCACAAGCTATTCCAAAGTATACTATTCCCTTACTACCGAAAATCTCCACGGACAAAAACATGGAAGTCAATGGGCAATTAGTAACCCCACAGAACACAGCTATCAAGCCTATAGCTGAACCGAAAGAGTTATCCATACCAATTAACGAGCCGAAAAAGTTTCCAAAGGTTGCACCTACAAAAAACGTCGGAACTATTTCACCGCCCTTGTACCCTGCACACAAGGTTATCGCTGTAAAGATTATCTTTACCAAAAACATATAGAATGGCACATCTTGAGAAAAACACCTCTCTATAACGTTCATGCCAGTGCCGTTGTAATCGTTAGTGCCTACTACTAAAGTTAGTACGCTAACTAATATACCTCCTACTATAGCCCTTGCATAGTGGTTCACTAGATACTTTCTATACAAAGATAAAGCCTCATGCATGGCTATGCAAAACAGTATGCTAACAAATGCACACAAGAACGACAATCCTAAAGTCTGTAGTATCGGTACGGCTGAAACCTCTGGGAACGTCACTTTATAGAACACGCTCTCACCGCCTAAGTGCGACGATACCATCATACTAACTACAGACGCTACCATACACGGAACTATCGCTGAATAGTGCAATATGCCTATGCTTATAACTTCCATAGCGAAAAACCCCGCCGTAACTGGAGTACCAAACAGTGCCGAAAATCCCGCACTCATTCCGCACATGGTTATTATACGTTCGTCGGATTTATCCATCTTGAAAGCAGTACCTATACTAGATGCTATACTTCCGCCTATCTGCAAACCTGCACCCTCACGCCCCGAAGAACCACCGAACAAGTGCGTTATTACACTGCCTACAAATATGCACACCATATTTTTTAAGGTTAAGTTTTTTCCATCACGGACAGCAGTTAATACCATGTTAGTACCTCTATCGTGGGGCAACCCTAATATTTGATAAATCCATGTGATGACTACTCCACCGAATGCCATAAACATTATTATTATAGGGTACTTTTCTCGGATACCGCTAACCGTCTTAATGCTATAGTTAAAAGCTGAACCCACTAGCCCTACTACTAATCCTATTAGTATGGCTATTAAAGTCCACTTGCAAAAGGATTTTAACGCAGGTATGTGAGTTCTTTTTAAGTCTTTATAGCTATGATATATATACTTATTCATATAAAAAAATCCCTCCTAGTAGATTATATATCTATTAGGGGATTTTGTCAAACAATATAAAAGTATAAAAAAAGGAACGGCAAATAGCCGTTCCATATAGAAGCAAATTACATTCTAAGTTCTGCACCTATTTTGGATAGTGCCTTTAGTACACGTTTCATAGAGGCCTCTACTTGTTCGTCTGTAAGAGTACCCTCAGCAGAACGCATAACTATAGAGTATGATAGACTCTTTTTACCTTCACCAATCTTACTTTCGTCAGTGAAAATATCGAATAGAGTAACGCTCTCAAGAGTTTTGCCTACAGCCTCCTCAATAGTCTTTTGGATATCTCCAGCAGGTAAAGACTTATCGCAAAGTAAACTAATATCTCTAGTACTTGCTGGGAACTTTGGCAATGGCTTGTAGTTCTTTTCAGTGTTAGCAATTTCCATCATTTCAGGAACTAGGAACTTAGCTACATAAACTTTAGTATCTATGCCGTACTCACTAGTTACGGTAGGGTGTACTTCTCCCATGATACCTATAGCAACATCCCCAGACTTTACTATAGCAGTTCTAGTTGGATGGAACGCAGAAACCTCATCGAATGGGCAATCTTCAGTAGGGCGAGAATATTCTACCCCTTGAATACCTATTCTATCTAGTAGTACTTCTACTATGCCCTTTAGGTCGAAAAAGTCGCAACCGCCATACATACCTATAGCTAAACGCTTAGGCTCAAGAGGTAGCTTGTCTTTTTCGGTAGGGATGTATTCGTTGCCTACTTCAAATAGCTTAACGGAAGCGTTTCTGTTGTTGTAGTTCTTAGATAGTATTTCCATCATAGATGGTATAATAGTAGTTCTCATTACGGAAGTATCTTCACCTAGTGGGTTTGTGATAGTTACGGTATCCCTTAACTTGCTATCTTTAGGTAGGTGAATCTTATCGAAATACTTAGGGCTAATGAATGAGAAAGTAGCAATCTCATAGCAACCAGTAGATACCATAGTACTAGCTACAGTGTTTTCAAACTTTTGACTAGCTGTAAGTTGAGCGTCTGCTACACCCTTAAAGTTAGTGGATTCTATGTTGTTGTATCCATAGATACGAGCCACTTCTTCTGCAATATCGCAAGGACGTTCTATATCTACTCTAAAGCTAGGAGCGTACACTAAACCGTCCTTAACTTCAAAGTCTAGGGAGTTTAGATACTTAACCATATCGCTTTCGGAAATGTTAGTACCTAGGAAACCGTTAATCCACTCAGGGGAAAACTCTACAGTGTTAGGAGTTTTATCTGTGTTGTCCTCATCTATGATAGTGCTAACTACTTCACCTGCACCTAGTTCTTCTACTAGTTGGAACGCTCTAGTTAGAGCCTTTTTAGCTATCTGTTGGTCTACACCCTTTTCAAAACGCGCGGAGGAGTCTGTTCTCATACCTAGAGCCTTAGCAGTACGTCTAACGGATACAGGCTTAAAACAAGCACTCTCGAACACTACAGTTTGGGTTAATGGTAAGTCTGTAACAGTTCCGTCCATGATACCACTGTATTCTCCGCCCATAACTCCAGCAACTGCGATAGGTTTTTTGCTATCCGCAATGACTAACATATCGCTGTTAAGGGTTCTTTCTACACCGTCAAGAGTGACTATCTTTTCGCCCTCTTTAGCGTTTCTAACGTTAATCTCTCCGCCCTCAACGTACTTAAAGTCGAAAGCGTGCATAGGATGACCATACTCAAGCATTACATAGTTGGTAATATCTACAAAGTTGTTAATAGGTCTAACACCACTAGCACGGAGTCTTTCTCTCATCCAACGTGGAGATGGTTCAATCTTTGCATTCTTAACGATACCTGCACAGTATCTAGTGCAAAGGTCTGTATTTGCAACGTTAACCTTTAAATCGTCTGTGATGTTTCCAGTTACGCCCTTAAAGGTAGGCTCTGGAACGTTTATAGGAATATCGAAAGTAGCAGAAGTTTCTCTAGCTAAACCGATAACTGATAGGCAGTCAGGGCGGTTGGAAGTTATTTCAAACTCTACAGAAGTATCGTTTAAACCTAGTGCGGAATGTATATCCTCACCTATTTGGCAATCCTCTTGAATTACTAGTACGCCCTCTTTGTCAGCGTAAGGGAAGTCGTGAGTAGTTAGCTTTAGGGTATCTAAACCGCAGAACATTCCCACGCTTTGTACTCCTCTAACTTTACCCTTTTTAATCTTTAGAGGTTTGCCCTCCTCGAATACTGTAGCACCGTCTAAAGCTACAGGTACTAAGTCACCCACTTGAACGTTTTTAGCGTTGGTTACTATTTGGATAGGCTCATCCTTAGCAACGTCCACACTGCACACGAATAAGCGTTCTGCATTTTCGTGTTGTTCTTTAGATAGTATCTTACCTACTACTACGTTAGTGATTTCTGCACCCTCAACCTCATAACATTCAACCTTAGAACCGCTTAAGGTCATACCGTTTACGAAGTCTTTAGTAGTTCTGTCGCCGAGGTCTACAAAGTCGGCTAACCATTTCATTGATAGATTCATAATTACATACTCCCCCTTATTAGAACTGTTTTAAGAAACGCATATCGTTTTCGTATAGCATACGCATATCGTTGATGTTGTATCTACGCATTACTACACGCTCTAGACCTAGACCAAATGCAAAACCGCTATACACACTGCTATCTATACCACAATTTTCTAATACCTTAGGGTGTACCATTCCTGAACCTAGTAGTTCAATATAGCCCTCGTTCTTACAGATTCTACAGCCCTTACCGTGGCAGTTAAAGCACATAACGTCAACTTCTGCAGATGGCTCTGTAAATGGGAAGTGGTGTGGTCTTAGACGTATCTTACAGTCGTCACCATATAGACGTTTCATAAGGGTTTCAAGAGTACCCTTTAGGTCGCCCATAGTGATACCCTTATCTACTACTAAGCCTTCTATTTGGTGGAATAGTGGTGAATGTGTAGCATCTACAGCATCTGAACGGTATACTCTACCTGGGGAAATAATTCTAATAGGTGGCTTTTGGTTTTCCATAACGTGTACTTGTACAGAAGAAGTTTGTGTTCTAAGTAGTACGTTATCGGTGATGTAGAAAGTATCTTGAGTATCTCTAGCGGGGTGGTCTGGTGGTAGGTTTAGAGCCTCAAAGTTGTAGTAGTCGTATTCAACTTCAGGGCCATCAGCGATAGAGAATCCCATACCTAGGAAGATATCTTTAATTTCATTCATAACGGTAGTTAGTGGGTGTAGCTTTCCAACTTCAACCTTTTTACCAGGGAGAGTTATGTCTATCTCCTCCGCCTTGATTCTGTCTTCCAACTCTTGAGCCTTTAAAGTTTCTAGCTTTTCAGCAAGAGCGTTTTCAATGTCGGACTTAACCCTATTAGCAAACTGTCCCATCTCTTTACGTTCTTCGGGAGCTAGTTTACCCATTTGGTTTAGTATAGCTTTTAATTCGCCCTTTTTACCTAGGTACTTAACTCTTAGGTCGTCTAGGGACTTAATAGAACTGCATTGCTCAAGTTCTTGCTTGGCAACTTTTTC